>CP053446.1:307142-614285 GCA_013285405.1 Ignavibacteriota bacterium
AATAATGCGGGAATGCAAATTGCCAAAAATAAAATCACTGACCAGCAAAATTGGGGTGAGGAACAAATTAAAAACCGTGCAGAGTATCTAATTAAAATTATAATTGAAAATATTTTACCGATTGGCGACAACTTAAAAACCAGCAACAACTATTCAACAGAAAAAAGAAGTATTGGGAATAGATTATCGTTCGAAAGTTTAGACTTAATCGGTAAGACAATTGTGTATTTTGACGATGCAAATATTGTTGCTGATGTTATAGGTAACAAGGAGGTCAAATTTGAAGATAAGATTTGGAGATTATCGCCACTAACTCGTGAAATTGAAACAAGAAAAAATCGCAGAAATCGTTCAGGTGCTTATTGGGGAGTTAATATGTGGAAATATGAAGGAAGAACTCTTGAAGAATGGATGAATGAAATTAAAAATTACGAAGTTGAAGTTGAAGAAAACGAAATAGACTAAACTTGACAACACAAAACGATAGACAAAATAAAAAGACAGAAGGGCAGCCGATAACAGCGGTTTGGCGTAATGGCGGGTGCAGTGCTTCGTATGACGGTTTTCTGCTAGATTCAAGTGCAGCTCTTCTATTGAACTTTTGTGCTAAAAATCCCCACCTTCGGCAATACGTAAACCGTTACCTCAATTTCTAAAACCTCTCAAAAATTCTTCAACACTCATTCTCTTCTTTCCTTCCTGTTGAAGTTCAAGAATTTTTAAAGCATTTTTTCCGCAGCCGATTATTAGTTCATTCCGTCGGGAGCCGGATTTGTCAATTTTTGTTTGTTCAATCTGAAATGGTTTCAGATCATTTCTTCCCATTACCTGTGTTTTATAAATCTTTATCACTTTATCATTGTAAATAAAATAAGCACCCGGATAAGGAGAAAGTCCTCGAACAAGATTATGAATTTCTTCAGCAGATTTGTTCCAATTAATAAGACAAGTTTCTTTTGTAATTTTTGGTGCCGGTGAAGCAAGCGAATCATCCTGTTGTTTCAATTCATATTTTCCTGATTCTCCGAAGGAGTCCTGTCGGACAATAAGTTTAACTGTTTGAAGAACAAGCTTTGCACCAAGTTCGCTCATTCTATCGTGGAGCGTTTCAAAATTATCATCAAGATTAATCTGAACTTTTTCCTGTAGATAAATATTTCCGGTATCAACTTTTTCTGCAAGCTTGAAAGTAGTTAAACCTGTTTCTGTTTCACCATTTATCAAAGCCCACTGGATTGGTGCTGCACCACGATACTTCGGAAGATAAGATCCGTGAAGATTAAACGAACCGAACTTTGGAATTTCAAAAACTTCTTTCGGTAAAATTCTGAATGCGACAACTACAAATAAATCGGGTTGCAGCGATTTCATTTCTTCAATGAATTCTAAATTGCCTTTTAATTTTTCCGGTTGATAAACTGGTAAGTTGTATTCAACTGCAAATTGTTTTACCGGAGTAAATGAAACTTTTTGTCCCCTTCCCCGTTCTTTATCCGGCTGAGTAACAACTGCTGAAATTTTATAATTATAGTCGAGAAGAATTTTAAGTGAAGGTATAGCAAAATTCGGAGTACCCATGAAAATAATGTTCATAGCAGGTCTATTTAATTAAATAATCATTTGACTCGCTGAAAGGGTACTCGATATCAAGTTTGCGCTTCTTAATTTTTTCAAGATGTTTTTTATACTGCTTCTTCAAATCATCACTAAAATAATCAATAAATAATACACCCTGCAGATGATCATACTCATGTTGAATCACACGAGCTAACAACCTGTCAGCTTCAATTGTGTGCTCTTTCATATCAACATCGTAAAAAGAAACGGAAACATTTTCCGGTCGTATTATTTCTTCGCGCAATTCAGGAATGCTCAAACATCCTTCTTCGATAGAAGTTGTTTCATCCGATTTAGAAATAATTTTAGGATTAATCATCACAATAGGTTTGAAATTTTCATAACCCTCAACCGGCGAAATATCAGCAACAAAAATCTGTTTGTTCAATCCTATCTGATTTGCAGCCAGTCCGACTCCGTTTGCATTACGCATAGTATCAAACATATCCGTTATGATTCCGATTATTTTATCATCAATATCAGTAACGACTGCTGTTTTTTTCCTTAATATTTTATCACCGCAAAGGGTGATTGGAACGATTGACATAAATTTATTAAATAATTGAATTGCTTAATATTCTATACAAAATTAAATACTGCAAGTGGAATAAAGAAACCAGTAAATCATCTAACATAAAATTTTGCTTAAATATATACTTACTTTTTTCAAAGTAAGATAAATCACAGGTTTTAACTTGACTTACATTTTCCATATCGATATGTTTGTGTAAAAGTATGTAGAGAAAAGTATGACAACAGTAATAATATCACCCAAATATCAGATCGTTATTCCAAAAATTATAAGGGAAAGACTTAATCTTAAACCTGGTCAGAAACTGCAAATTATTAATGTCGGAGATAAAATTGAGTTCGTGCCAATTCAAGATATAAAACAAGCAAGAGGTTTTCTTAAAGGAATAGACACGAACATCAAACGTGAAAGTGACCGCGAATGAATTTAGTAGATTCATCGGCATGGATGGAATATTTTGCGGGTGGCAAAAATGCAAAACACTTTGCACCTATTATTCAGGATTTAAAAAACCTTGTAGTATCCGTTATAAATATTTATGAAGTTTATAAAAAGATAAGTCAGCATCGTGATGAAAATAGTGCTATTCAGGCAATTGCGGTTATGCAGCAAGCTGAAGTTTTAGAAATTACATCCCAGATCGCTATTGAAGGCTCGAAAATCAGTATCCAAAATAAAATTCCAATGGCTGATTCCCTAATAATTGCAAGTGCAAGAAGTGTAGGAGCAAAGATCTGGACTCAGGATTATGATTTCAAAGGATTAGATAATGTAATGTTCTTCAAAAAATAAGAACTTACTTTAGTCAAGCTAAAAGCTTTCCATCTTTCATCAGCATTTTTCCATCCATCCAGACAGTCGGCTTCTTCACAACGCCGTCGAGATGAATCGGAACATTTACACTTCCGCCCATCGAAACATTATTGCCAAGTGCAATGTGAATTGTTCCCATAACTTTTTCGTCTTCAAGCAGAACACCGCTCAACCTGGCAGAATCATTTGTTCCAATACCAAACTCAGCGATATTTCTTGCTTCTTTACCCACAGAATCTAATTGCTGTTTTAATTTTTTTGCCAGAGTTCCACCGGAAATTTTTGTTGCGTAGCCATTCACGACTTCAATTTTGATATTAACATTTTTTATTAGTCCTAATCCTGCGAATGAACCATCAGTAACAAAAACTCCATTAGCTGTTCCTTCAACGGGAGCTAAAAATGCTTCGCCTGTAGGAAGGTTACCACTTTCACCTTTTGCATGAAATAATCCTTTACTTGCATAAGCTTTTCTTCCTTTAATACTGAATGAAATGTCCGTTCCAGCCGGAGCCGTGACTTTAATTTCACTTCCGGTTTCCAGAAGCTCGGTTAGCCTGATTGTTCTTTTTGAAATTGATTTATAATCAGCATTCATTCCGCGAATCATCACATCTTTTGTGATTCCGGGAAATGTTGCAATGCGTACTCCTTTTGCTGATGCTGCTCTTCTTGCATTTGTATGAGTTAAAGATTTTGCAGTCGGACAAAACACGACATCAAATTTTTGCATTAATTCAGTTACTTCAGGAGATGGTTCTTCTCCATTTATCTTACCTGATTTCATTTCGACAAGAAGCGAAGTATAACCAAGCCTTATTGCATTTTCGTAAAGTGATAGCCCAATTTCTCTTTTTACTTCATCCGTTATTACAAGAATTTTTTCATCTTTCTTCGCACCCATACAATCGCGTATTGCTATCTGAGATGCAGTATCAAGTTTTGTTATTTTTTTCATAATTACCCCGATTAAATTTTTTAAAGAAGTGGAAAACCAACGTTAAGTTGAAGTACGGCAGTAAAGCCACCTGATTCAATGAATTTACTTTCAGTCCATATAGCTTGTTCAGGAATTTGCACCGGATTGAGGAACGGTGTCCCGTTCGCATCATAGACATTATCAACTACCAGAAATGAATAACCGGCTAACCCCTCAAAGCTTACATAATCTTTTATGATCGCTACAATAACTCCCGTACCGATTGAATATCCTATTACTCCGGAATCACTTTTATATTTGCTTACATCTGATTCGCCAGGTAAGTCAGTAGTTTGTGTGAGAGTTACATTGTTAAAATTCAGTGAACCATCAAGAATTTTCCAGCTAATTACTTTTGTAAATTCCCAACCAACATCAAGACCGACTGACCAGCTTTTTAGTGTTAAATCCATTGTGTGATTGTCAGTATTTGAACTACCGCCGACTGTAGCTTTATCATTTTCATTAAGATATTGGTAAAATCCTTTTGCAGTAATCATAATATTATTCTCAAAGGTTGCACGAAAAAAATTCAATCCTACTCTGTAGCCATCAGCAGAAGAAAATTCATTCAAAGGCGAATGAACGTATTCGAGTGAATTCCAGAATCTGATATATTCATTTAAACCTGCAGGATTGTATTTCTGATAAGAATATCCCCCATAACCGCCAACAAATCCAAGACAACCGAAACCAAATGTCTGGCAATGACAGGGAATTGTAAAGGTAATCACAAAAAATATTATTGTTAAAAAATATCCGCTTTTATTCACATCTCTATTCACTGATATTATAATAAAAGCTATTTAAAAAATTAATTAAATGGAATTCCAATTGTTAGAACTGCAGCGGCAAAAAATCCTCCGCCATCAATGAAGTCACCATTTGTTTGAAGATCAACAAAGTCTTCTTTGTCTCTCATGGTTTCAATTGAAAAAAATGAATAACCGCCAAGCGCTTCAATAGCTATGTAAGGCGGAAATGGATAATAAACCATGCCAGCATCAAATGAGAAACCAAGATTAGACTCAGTTGATTCAAACTCTTGTTTTGAATCGCCATTGGAAACAGAATGAATATCATTAGTCAGGTTAACGGAATTAAATGTCATCAGTGCATCGAGCAATCTGATATCAAAATTATTACTAATTACATAAGAAAGTCCAAGACCTAATGCCCAGGTATTCATTTGCAGTTCGAGTTTCTGAGTCTCATCACCTGAACCAGCTTCCTGAATTTCCTTAACCGATTGGTAGTAAACTTTAAAAGTGGCAAGAAGATCATCTTGTCTTAATCCAATAATATTAGCACCAGCTCGCCATCCATGAGCAAAACCAAAATCTTCAAAATTTTCGTTGAGAATAGGGTTAGCTTCAATCAAACCATTTAAACCTTCAGCACTGTATTGCTGGAAACCATAGCCGCCAAAAATTCCGCTGCTCAGAAGTGAGGAGAAGATTGAACCCATTCCACAGCAGTCATCTTGTGCATTGGATCTATTTGCATTTATCAAGATCAATATACCGGTTAAGAAAATGTAAATTTTTTTCATTAAGGCTCCTTTATTAGCTGATGAAATTATGTTGGGAAAAAATAATAATATTAATAATCATGATTTTTTTTGTTTCATTCCAAGCTCAAGTCCATGACCTTTGGGTCCGGTTTCGGATTTACGCAGTAGATAAGCGAACAACAAACCAAGAAAACCAAGAATAGAAAATATCCACATACCGAGATTATAACCAGCAGGATTTTCTGCACTTGCACCGGAAAAGTCATTAGCAAATCCAATCAGTAAATTAAAACTAAAAAGCCCGATGTTTTGAATCATTGTCATTAAACCGTAAGCAGTCCCGAGTTTTGACTGATCTACAATAATTGCAACCGACGGCCACATAACTGCTGGAACAAGTGAAAAAGCAATTCCCATCATTGCCATTGGTAAAATAAGATAAATAGGAATCGCAGCATCTATATCAAAAAATGAAATTGTAATATTCACAAAATCACTTTCATGCATTACATCAGGTTTTCCAAATTGATAAGCCATCATTAAATAAACCGGGATTATTAACAGTGAGCCGAACATCATTAGTAAAGATCTTTTCCCGATTTTATCTGCAAGCAAACCAAATAGCGGAGTGAAAATCATAGCAGCAAGAGTAAGTATGCTCGAAAGATTTCCACCAACTTCTCTGCTTGTTCCGTGAGCTTCCTGAAAAAATTTAATTGCAAATGTCTGGAATGGAAACATTGCCGAATAAAATGTTACGCACAATGCGGTTATGTACCAGAACGATGTTGAAAATGATTTTACTTTTAGAAAGAGGATTAACATCCCAACAATTAATACTATAAGATAAATAGACCAGTTATCTGATGAAATAATAGTTAATATAATTGCCAGAGCAGCAATTCCGGAAAAGATAAGCCATCGCTGTTTTTCTTTTACTCTTAAAATATCTGAAAGCAATATTGCATCCTGCTCGCCTTCTTTTGGTAAATTAAAATTCTTGCTTGCATACAGATCAAGAAAGAAATACAATGCAATACATACTAAAGCAAAAACTCCGCCAGCAACCGTTATCCAGAGTGGTGATTGCCAATATTCATATAAACTTTTTCCCCAGCTTGGAGAATTAAGCGCAAGAAATGAACCTAATCTTGCTACTGTCAGATTTAATCCGAATGCAAATGATAATTCTTTACCTTTAAACCAACGTGCAATAATTGTTGTGATTGCAACTATCATCGATTCTGCACCAAGCCCAAAAATTAATCTTCCGGCAGACATCATCCATATATTGCCTGTCACTGCTGTTACTATCGAACCGAGGGTAATGAGTACGGTAAAAATCAGAACGGAGGTTTTAGTTCCGATTCTATCTATCACCAATCCACCTACAAGCACCATAATAATATTCGGGAATGAATAAATAGCATTCAGCAGCCCGATGTTTGAATCAGAAAATCCAAGCTGTGCTTTTAATAGATCTGCCAGCGGACTAATGCTGTCATAGATATAATAATTGCCCATCATTGCTAAACTTATCAACAGCAATGCAGTCCATCTTAAAAATGATGTAGGCTGAGGTTTCAAAGAAAGTTCAGTTGTATTCATAATATTTTTGATTTTGTCAGTCTGAGCCCTTCGATAAACTCAGAGCAAGCACTGTCGAAGACTGAATTAATTTTTTTTAAGTCACATATCGACCTGCCTGACAGGCAAGCTTGCAAGCTCATTGTGACAGATTGAATAATTTAATTATCAACAACAATAAAATAAAAAGCAGATACCTGATAAAAGTATCTGCCTTTAATGTTACACACATCGATAAATTATTTTACCGGAATATTTTTTAAAACATTCACAAGCTGGCGATAAAATTCCGGTACTGTTGAGATCTGTAATTTCTCATCAGGCGAGTGAACGCCAAACATTGTCGGTCCGAATGAAATCATATCCATATCCGGATATTTTTCTTTTATTATTCCGCACTCCAACCCTGCGTGGATTGCAGTTACGTGTGGTTCTTTTCCGTACAACTGATTGAATGTTGATTTGAAAACTTTCAGAATGTCAGAACTAATATCCGGTTTCCATCCGGGGTATCCATCACCATACGATATTTCCGCACCAGCAAGCTGTAAAACCGAAGTAACCATATTTGTAATATCAACATTTTCTGATGCCACTGAACTTCGTTGACTGGTTACAATGTTTATATTCTTTCCAACCGTTTCTACCACAGCCAGATTGTTTGAAGTTTCAACTAATCCGGGAATATCATTCGACATTTTTATAACACCGTGCGGAATTGAATACAAAGCATTTATTAATCGTTTTTGAGTTTTTTCATCAATAAATTTTTCAGGCATATCATGTTTCTCTAATGAGACTGAAAGATCAGGCTCAACAGCAACAAATTCTGCCTTTACTTTATCATTGTATTTTGAAACAAACTTTTTCAATGTCTTTTCATCTTTTTTCGGAACGGCAACAACAGCAAAAGCCTCACGAGGAATTGCGTTATGTTTATTACCACCATTTATTGATGAAAGTTTAATTAACTCATCTTTCGAATATTCAAAAATTAATCTATTAAGTATTTTGACTGCGTTCCCTCGTCCAACGTGAATTTCAAGTCCTGAATGTCCACCTTTTAATCCTGCAACTTTTATCTCAAATGATGAATAATTCTTTGGTGCTTTTTCCAATTTAGCTTTGAACTTAGCTGCGGTATTTTTTCCACCAGAACAGCCAATGAATATTGTTCCGAGTTCTTCAGAATCCATATTGATTAGTATGTCAGCTTTCAACCAACCTTTCTTCAAACTTGAAGCGCCTGTCAATCCTGTTTCTTCATCAAGTGTGAAAAGACATTCAAGTGGTCCGTGTTCTGCATCTTTAGATTCTAAAACTGCAAGAGCAGTGGCAAATCCAATTCCATTATCAGCACCAAGAGTTGTTCCTTTTGCTTTAACCCAATCACCGTCAATGTATGGTTGAATTGGGTCGTTATCAAAATCGTGTTTGATACCTCTGTTTGATTCGCAAACCATATCAATATGTCCTTGAAGAACAACCGTCTTTAAATTTTCTTTTCCGGGTGTTGCCGGTTTACGAATTAAAATATTTCCGAATTTATCTCTTTCAGTTTGAAGACCAAGTCTTTTACCCACTGAAATTACATACGCAGCAATCTTCTCTTCTTTTTTTGAAGGGCGTGGATATTTACAAATCTCTTCGAAGTGATGCCAGACTAATTTTGGTTCTAAGTGACCTAATACGTTTCCCATGATTTTCTCCTATCTGTTTATTTCATTAAAGGATATTAATTTTTGTTCATACAGTTGAAAAATAAATTTTGTTATTCTTTCTTCTGCCTGATCAAGATTATTACCAAATTTTTCCGTAACGACATTTATTATTTCCTGGACATTGTTATTACCATCAATATTTATCCAGACCGCTGAACCGAACTTTTCCAGATTAATTCTGAAGTCAGCAGATTTAAGCTTTGGTACGATGAATTTTTTGGCAAGCTCGTTTTTAAATTTTGGAACAATAACGGTTACCAGTAACTCTTTATCTACCTCTTCTGAAAAAAGTTTGAATGGAGTAAGATCAAGAGTGTTGCTGTTTTTTAATATTTTCTTTCGTTCTTTTAAGGTTAACTGCATATTAAAAATACAAGGAGCGTTTTTAGGAAACGCTCCGTATAAATAAAATTATTACATAGAAACATGCGGAGGCGGCGGATCGTCAGGCTTGCCTGCATTCTTCAGTGGAATGTTAACGAGCAGCCAGCCAATAAATGAAAATACAATCAAGCTGATAATGAATGACGGTTCTGCGAAAAATGCAAAGAGAGAAACTTCCCAGAACGCAAATGCCGCGAATAACAATCCGATCAAAGCTTCTCCGGCAATTAAACCCGCAGCAATCAATATCCCGGTGTTCTCTACACGCGATTTCTGTGCATCGTTGAATTGTTTCTTATCATTATATTTTTCCACAATACCTTTAATTAATCCGCCAACAAAAATTGCAAAAGTAGTACCTAATGGAAGATACATTCCAACGCTTACAAGCATCGGACTTTTTACATTCATCAGAATAAAACCAACACCCATAAGCATTCCAACGAAAATCAAAATCCAATCCATCTGACCTGCAACAATTCCCTTAGAAAGAATTGCCATCAAACTTGCCTGAGGAGCTGGCAGAGCATCTCCACCAAATCCTGTTCCTCCTGATTTAATATCTCCTTCGTGAAGGATTAATAACGGAATGAACATAACTGCCGCAGATACTACAACACCTATAACATCACCAACCTGCATTTTCCAGGGAGTTCCTCCAAGGATATGACCTGCTTTTAAATCCTGAAGCATTTCACCTGCAACTGCTGCTGCAACACAGACAACAGCAGCAACACCAAGAACGGCAGCAACACCTGCTTCGCCTTTCATTCCTAATGCAACCATTAAAATTGCAGCAACAACGAGAGTTGATAATGTTAATCCGCTAATTGGATTATTACTAGAACCGATTATTCCAACAAGATAACCTGAAACTGCTGCGAAGAAAAATCCAGCAACAATCATAACAATTGTGGCTACTAAAGCCGCAAAAATATCCTGAGAGAAGTAGTTGTAAATAAAGAATGTTGCGACAGCTGTACCGAGTATTCCTATCATCACCCATTTAAAACTAATATCTTTTTCAGTCCTGATTTCAACAAATTCACCTGTAGCAGCTTTCTTTACATCACTGATTGAGCGTGCAATACCTGTCATAAGGCTTTTTCGCATTCTCCATAATGTAAATCCGGCACCAACTAACATTCCACCAATAGCAATTGGTCTCACATAATCTTTCCAGACCTGAACCATAGTAGTAGCCCAATCAAAATCTGCAGGAGTTTCTGTACTGAAATATTTAAAGAAAGCGATTGTTGGCGCAAGTAATCCCCAAGCTAGTACTCCACCACTAAAGTTAAGAGATGCGAGTCTTGGACCGATAATATATCCAACACCGATATATGCTGGACTAACGTCAGGTGAGCGGAAGAAAATATGTCCTTTACCAACATTTATCATTGAAGTCCAGGAAGTAGCAAACAATTTAAATTGACCAAGTGCCTGAATTAAAGCACCGATTCCCATTGCACTGAAGAGAAATTTAGAACCACCGGTGCCGTGTCTGCCAGCTTTATGAATTTCCGCAGCAGCAACTGACTCAGGAAAAGGTAATTCAACATCTTCAACCATTACTCTTCTAAGTAAAGCAACGAACATAATTCCAAGAATACCACCTGCGATCATTATCGCAACTGATATTAAAAAATTTTCAGTTGTAAAGAATGGTACCCAGATTCCACCAATGAAGAATGCAGGTAATGTAAAGATTGCACCTGCAGCTATTGATTCACCAATTGAACCAACAGTACGGGTAAAGTTTTCTTCAAGAATAGAACCTTTCATAATTTTTATCAAAGCCATCCCGATAACTGCTGCAGGATATGTAGCAGCAATTGTCATTCCTGCTTTTAATCCCAGGTAAGCATTTGCAGCACCAAGAACTACAGCTAATATTAAACCGATGATTAATGCACGAATGGTAAACTCAGCCATTGAGGTTTCAGGAGAGACGAAGGGAACAAATCGTTTAGTCTCGGCCATAAGATACTCCTTAACTACGTGGAAGAAATAGTTGTTTTTCCGTAAAACGGATTTGAGTTCAAAAATTAACGAACAAATATAAACAGCTTTTAATAGCTCATCAACAAGTTAAACGAGTATTTTTTTACATTATTTAAGATTTCTTATTAAACGAAGATATAATAGTTTGCGATTTCAGATTTCAGATTTCGGATTTCGGATTTCGGATTTACGAACTAAAATTTATCTTTTTGATTTAGCTGTTTTATTTGTTGATACAAATATTGCAGTAAGTTCATCGGCTTCTTTCAATAAAGATTCAATCTTAGTTTTAGGCAACAATCCGCTTTCAATTATTAGTTCTAACCAAAATGCAGATTCATCAACTTCTTCTTAAACAATATTGATTTTATAAATGAAGTCAGATTTGGATTTTGCCCTGCAAGCAGCCCTGTAATTTGCACCTAAAGATGTTCCTGATCTAAGCAATTGATTCCCAATAACCCGACCAGCTGAATTATTTGGTAGTGCATTGACAAGTTTGATTATTCGAAGTGCAAACTCTTTTGTTCTCTTTTTCAGTTCATCTCGATTCATTCTTTTACCTTTCTAAATGATAATTTTATTTGATGATTAAATCCGAAATCGAAAATCTGCCATCCGAAATTAGAAGACTTGCTTTCTCATTCCGATATGGCATAACGCAAAATCATATTTTACAGGATCATTTGGATCAAACTTTTTTAGATTGTTGGTAATTTCCTCTGCCATTTTCCAGCTTACATTTTTCTTTTTCGTCAATTTGAGCTGCTTACAGATTCTGGCAATGTGAGTATCAACAGGAATAATAAGTTTTGAAGTTGGAATTTCATCCTGCCTGCCGGACAGGCAGGTCCATAAACCAAAATCGAGTTCATCTTTTCGAACCATCCAGCGAAGAAAAAGATTCATTCGTTTGCAGGCACTTCCCTTTTCAGGTAATGGGAACATAAAAGCTATTCCTCTGCTTAATGTCCTGAATTTTTCATTTGCTTTTTCAAGAAAATATTTATTGAAAAATGTGATAGAGTTTTTAAGATTTTCTTCCCCAGCATTGTTTCCGACAAGAAATAAATTGTTAAGTGAACCAAACTCGTCATAAGCGATTTTTAACAACTGAAAAAAGTTGAATATATCTTCCGAAGAATAAAATCTATGCGTAAATGATTTGTGTGAATTTGATATTTGCAAAGAACTTTTTTTGATAAATTCGTAAGGTTTATTATTACAAATAAGTAAAAATTTATTAAGCGAGCTTATTATTTGCTTCATATTTCCAAAAGCAAAAACCGAAGCTATGAATGCCATTACTTCAATATCATTTTCATCGTTAAATCGATGCGGGAATTGAAGTGGGTCTGGTTCAATTTTTGTTTTATCGAAGGCTTTGTAATGATATTCAAGTTTATCGTGAAGCGTCATGAATTTGAAGTATTATAGGTTTATAAGATTATCTTATTGTTAAATGATTTTTAAAATATAAGTCTTAAGTTTTAATTAATTCTTGAAATTCAAATCAAATAAAATTATGAAAACTCAGCAACTAATTTTAGTTTTATTCTTCTTTGGAATAAATTCAATTTTCCCCCAACAATTTCATCAACTTGCAGATGCCGTCATCGAAAAAGATACTGCGAAAATAAATCAACTGCTTCAATCAGGAGTTGATATAAACATTCAGGATGAAACTTCGGGCACAACTGTTTTAATGATTGCAAGCAGCTATTATTACTATGAAGATATTGTTGAGTTCTTAATAAGTAATGGTGCCGATGTAAATCTCAAAGACAAAGAAGGAAAAACTGCACTTCTCTGGGCTGCGAGTAATTCACTGCCAAATGCAAAAATACTAATCGAAAATCATACAAATGTCAACAGTGCTGCTAATGATGGAATGACTGCTTTCCTTCAGGCATCACTCGGTGTGTCATCTGGTAAAGTAACAATTGAAATGTGTGATCTTCTGAGAAAAAAAGGTGCAAATATTAATGCTGCTTTAACAAAAAAAAGTGCGATGGGGTGGACGGCTATTCATTATGCTGCTATAAATGGTGATGCTGCGCTTGTTAAATATTTAATTAAACATGGCGCAAATATAAATAAGGCAACAGGAGAAGGATCATCTCCACTTTATTTAGCTAAACTGGGTAATCACGAAGAAGTCATAAGCATACTGAAAAAAGCCGGTGCAAAAGAATGATTATTCACTTATTCTGAAAAATTTCTATGTATATATTTACAACAAATTAATAATCAAGTCTGAGGATTAAGTGAATAAAATTAAAATATTAGCAATGATTTTTATCCTGTTAAATGTGCCCACGATAAAAGCTCAAAGTAGTGGTATCGGTTTAGGTGTAATTGTTGGAGAACCAACCGGTGTCAGTTTTAAATATTGGACAGGAAGTACTACAGCTTTTGATGCAGCACTTGCATGGTCATTCGTTGATGAAGGTGCTTTTCATATTCATGGTGATTATTTATTTCATAATATGAGATTGATAACTATTCCAGATGGTTTGCTGCCATTCTATTATGGAATAGGTGCAAGAATTAAAACTGCTCACGATACAAAACTTGGAGTTCGTGTTCCGTTTGGATTAGCATATCTGTTTCATAATGCACCTGTAGATATTTTTCTTGAGATTGTTCCAATCCTTGATCTGACTCCAAAAACTGATTTCGGAATAAATGCTGCACTTGGAGCCCGATACTTCTTTAAATAAAATAATGATAACACATTAAAACTCATTAAAAACGGAGGCAACATGAAAATTCATAAAATGACATTTCTTTTTTTATCAATACTTTTCTGTTCGGTTAACATCATTAATGGTCAGCAAGAAAATCCTCAGGCAGAAGAAATGAAAGCCTGGACAGAATACATGACACCAGGACCGATGCATGAAATGCTGGCAACGAGTGTTGGAGATTGGAAAACTATTTCAAGATTTTGGATGGACGCATCAGGCGAACCAATGGAAACAGAAGGAACAAGAAAAACTGAAATGATACTTGGTGGTAGATATCAAAAATCAACGCACAACTCCACTATGATGGGAATGTTGACAGAAGGATTATTTCTCATAGGTTTTGATAATGCAACTCAGGAATTTACTGCAGTTTGGATTGATAATATCGGAACAGGTACAGCAATCGCAAATGGAAGTTATGACGAAAGCACGAAATCAATTAATTTGAAAGGCACTATGGTTGATCCGATGAGTAAATCGAATGTTAATTTCAGAGAAGTCTATAAATATTTAGATAACGATCACCACTTGCTTGAAATGTATATTGTCGTTGATGGAGAAGAATCTAAGTTAATGGAAATAGAATTTTTCAGACAATAAATTAACATCATATTCATCATTTAGGTGAAGAATAACTTCCTGACTTTTTTAGTATATGAGGGTTATGTTTAAATTTGTTATCGTGATATGAAAAATACTGGCGAATGAATAAAGACTTGAAAATAAAACTCAAATCAAAATTCAAATTTTATCCCGTCACAAAAATTAACTGGAAAGATTTCGAAAACTTGTTTGGCGAAAAAGGTGCGTGTGCTGGTTGCTGGTGTATGTATTGGCGAATGCGCAGAAAAGATTATGATTTGCAGCGTGGTTCTGGTACAAAAAAGATAATGAAAAATCTCGTTAATAATGGAACCGTTCCGGGAATAATCGCTTATGACAATAATAAACCCGTTGGATGGTGTTCAGTTGCGCCGCGAGAAGATTTTCCGGTGCTAGAAAATTCAAGAGTGCTTAAAAGAATTGATGAAAAACCAGTCTGGTCAATCGTATGTTTTTTTATTCAGAAAGAATTTCGTAAAAAAGGTTTGAGCCTGGAATTACTGAATGCAGCAATAACATTTGTAAAAATGAATAAAGGAAAAATTATTGAAGGTTATCCGGTCGAACCAAAATCCGGAAAAACTGCTGATGTATTTGCCTGGACAGGTTTAGCATCAGCATTCAGAAAAGCAGGATTTAAAGAACTTGAAAGAAGGTCTGAAACCAGACCTATAATGAGATATATTATATAAATCAATTAGATAGGATCGTAATGACAGATAAAAAATTCGAGAAAAATTTATTGTGTATTGGCGCAGGTTATGTTGGTGGTCCAACAATGGCAATGATTGCTCATAAATGTCCTCAGTATAAAATAACAGTAGTTGACGTTATGCCTGAAAAGATTGCTGCCTGGCAAACAGATGACTTACCAATTTATGAGCCTGGTTTACTTGAATTAGTAAAATCCTGCCGAGGAAAGAATCTTTTTTTCTCCACAGACGTTGAGAAAGGTATCAAAGAATCGGATATCATTTTTATTTCAGTAAATACACCAACTAAAACTTTTGGTGAAGGCGCCGGGAAAAGTGCTGACTTGCAATATTGGGAAAAAACTGCCAGAGATATTTTAAGAATTGCTGATTCAGATAAGATTATTGTCGAAAGATCCACATTACCTGTAAAAACAGCCATTGCAATGGAAAGAATATTGAGTCTTAATGACAAAGGATTAAAATTTGAAGTAGTATCCAATCCTGAATTTCTCGCCGAAGGAACTGCGATCAGAGATCTGGAAAATCCCGATAGAGTATTAATTGGCTCAAAGGAAACTGAAAGTGGATTGAAAGCAAGAAATGAAATCGTTGAGATTTATGCTAATTGGATTCCAAGAAGCCATCTTGTTACAAGCAATCAGATGAGTTCAGAATTGTCGAAACTCGTGGCAAACTCTTTTCTTGCACAAAAAATATCCTCAATAAATTCCATTTCAGCATTGTGTGAAAAAGTAGATGCTGATGTGCGCGAGGTTTCCAAAGCTATTGGAATGGATACAAGGATCGGTGATAAATTCTTAAACGCAAGTGTTGGTTTTGGTGGTTCATGCTTTAAGAAAGATATTTTGAATCTCGTTTATTTATGTGAAACTTTTGGATTGAATGAGGTTGCCACATATTGGGAAAACATTGTTAAGATGAATGACTATCAAATGAACCGGTTTGTTCAAACCATTATGAAAGCAATGTTCAACACTATCACTAATAAGAGAATCGCGCTATTCGGTTTTGCATTTAAAGCCAATACAAGCGATACAAGAGAAACAGCAGCATTATATGTTACAAGAAAATTGATGACTGAAAAAGCGAAGGTTGTAATCTCAGATCCCAAAGCAATTAAAAATGCAAAAAATGATTTGAAGGAATACGGAAATGATATAGAATATCAGGAAGATCCTTACAAAGCTGCAAAAGGTGCACACGCAATAGCTGTTATTACTGAATGGGATTTATACAAGAAGTTAGATTACGAAAAAATTTATGCGGATATGGAAAAGCCTGCATTCATTTTTGATGGGAGAAATATTCTTGACCACGAGAAGTTATTTAAAATTGGTTTTGAAGTTCATCTTATTGGTAAACCACCTTTGATTCACTTTAAAGAAGATTAATATTTTTGGCTCATCGATTGATTATTTATGATTGATGAGCCTTATCATTTCTTTCACAGCTTCTTCAATTCCCACATAGACTGCTCGTGCAATTATTGAGTGACCAATACTTACTTCGTCAATGTCATCAAGCTCTCTGAAAATTTTGATATTCTGGTAATTCAGACCATGACCAGCATTAACTCCGAGACCAAGTTTCTTTGCATGCTTTGCAGCACCTCTGATTCTCTCGAGTTCATCAAACTGTTCTTCTTCAGTTAATGCATTTGCGAACACTCCTGTGTGAATCTCAATAAAGTCAGCACCTAATTCTGCTGATGCATCAATTTGAAGTATATCCGGCTCGGTAAATATTGAAACATCGATATCTGAGGTATGGAGTTCCTCAATAGTTGCCTTTATTAAAGAGGAATTGTCGATAACATTTAATCCTCCTTCTGTTGTTAGTTCTTGTCTTTTTTCAGGAACGAGTGTTGCTAATTCTGGTCCAACATCACAGGCAATCTTGATAATTTCAGGAACCGCTGCCATTTCGAAATCAAGCTTTGTTGTGACAAGCTCACGAAGCAGTCTCACATCCCTTTCATTGATATGTCTTCGATCTTCTCTTAGATGAAAAACAATTCCATCAACTCCAGCCTGCTCTGCAATCAGCGCTGCAGTTATCGGGTCTGGTTGGTTTTCACCTCTTGCATTTCTTAAAGTTGCTACATGATCAATATTTAAAGTAAATCTCATAAAAGCTCCCTAAAAGATTTTAGTAATGATATTAAATAATGATTCTACTCCGAAACCATAATCATTAGCACGATATCTCAATGTTGAAATTAAATCTATTGAATACATTACACCGATATGAGTAATAATACAATAATAAATAGAATTTGTCCGGAACGCCAGTATCCCCAATGCAATACCGCCGGCAATTGCACCAAATGTTTCAGGAATCGGTTTTCCATTATGTAAAATTACAAAAGGAATCATTTGAATCAGCACAGAGTAATAACCAAATTTTTCTTTTAATCCGAAAAGCATAAAACCACGCCAGATAAATTCCCAACTAATCATATACAATAGCATTCCGGCTTCATAAATATAAAATTCTTTCCAACTATTTTTTGTCGATTGAAGATGTGGATATTTATCTGCAAAATCCGGAGCTGCTGAAATGAACCAAATAATCATAATCATAACGACAAGAAATATCGCTGAAAACTGTAATCCTGCTTTGTAATCACCAATCCGCAAACCATACTCTTGAATTTCTTCTTTAAGAACAAATTTTATAATCAGAATTGAAAGAAGAAACAACGTTATAAAATCAGATACAAACCAGTAAAGATATTCGTACAGATAAACATTTGGATCATTTTGATAGAGCGGGAAAAAATTAAATCTGAAAAAATTTCTTGAAGCATAGTACCATGAGATAGTTTGTATGAAAGCAACTGATAGAAAAATTACAATAACTTTTCTATCCATCTTACGAATGATTTCGACAAGCTGGTTGATTTCACTTTTAAAGTCAGAAACTCTCAATTCTATATCCAATTAGAATAAAATGTGCTGGAGGTAAATATAAGTCTCATTTGTTATAAATCACATAAAAGTTATCAGTATTGCAGAAATCTAAACTTTTACACCTTGACAAAAATTGATCAGAACGTTATTTTAGCACTCTCTTTTTCAGAGTGCTAATAAATTTAAAATAATAAATAAGGAGTAAAAAATGAGTAAACTAAAACTCAATCCACTTGCTGACAGAGTTGTTGTTAAACCAGCCGAAGCAGAAGAAAAAACCAGAGGAGGTATAATCCTTCCTGATACAGCCAAAGAAAAACCAGTTGAAGGAACTGTTGTTGCATCAGGTCCGGGGAAAGTTGCAGATAGTGGTGAGCTGGTTAAAATGTCAGTCAAAGTTGGAGATAAAGTTCTTTATGGAAAGTACAGTGGAACTGAAGTTACGATAGATGGCGAGGAATATCTCATCATGCGTGAGAGTGATATCTTCGCAATAGTTCCTTAATTAATAAGAAATTTGAAAACAAAAAAGGATAAATAACTATGGCAAAATTAATTGAATATAACACTGATGCAAGAAGCGGATTGAAAGCTGGTGTCGATAAACTGGCAGACGCTGTAAAAGTTACACTCGGTCCCAAAGGTCGTAATGTAATTCTTGAAAAGAAATTCGGAGCACCAACTGTAACTAAAGATGGTGTTACTGTAGCAAAAGAAATTGAACTTGAAAACAATATTGAAAATATGGGTGCACAGATGGTTCGAGAAGTTGCATCCAAAACAAGCGATGTTGCTGGCGATGGAACGACAACAGCAACTGTTTTGGCTCAAGCAATTTATAGAGAAGGTTTGAAAAACGTAACCGCTGGCGCAAATCCAATGGATTTGAAAAGAGGAATTGATGTTGCGGTTAATAAAGTTGTTGAGTATTTGAAATCAATCAGTAAAGATGTTGAAGGTAGAAATGAAATTGCACAGGTTGGAGCAATTTCTGCGAATAACGACAAATCAATTGGTGATCTTATTGCTGATGCAATGGAAAAAGTTGGTAAAGATGGTGTCATTACTGTTGAAGAAGCAAAAGGAACTGACACCTCTTTAGAAGTTGTTGAAGGAATGCAATTTGATCGTGGATATCTATCTCCATACTTTGTAACAGATGCTGAATCAATGGAAGCAAAACTTGAAGATCCAATGATTCTCATTCACGATAAAAAAATATCAGCAATGAAAGATCTTCTTCCTGTGCTGGAAAAAGTCGCACAGCAAGGTAAAGCTTTACTTATAATCGCAGAGGATCTCGAAGGCGAAGCTCTGGCAACCTTGGTTGTAAATAAAATCCGTGGAACCCTAAAGGTAGCAGCTGTAAAAGCTCCCGGTTTTGGTGATAGAAGAAAAGCAATGCTTGAAGATATAGCAACATTAACTAATGGTACTGTTATCTCCGAAGAGAGAGGATTCAAATTAGAAAATGCTACCATATCTTATCTTGGTACTGCAAAGAAAGTAGTTATTGATAAAGATAACACAACTATCGTTGAGGGCGCTGGTAAAACAGATGACATCAAAAAAAGAATTAATGAAATAAAAGCACAAATTGATAAGACAACATCCGATTACGATAAAGAAAAACTTCAGGAAAGGTTAGCAAAACTATCCGGCGGAGTTGCAGTATTGAAAATTGGTGCTTCAACTGAAGTAGAAATGAAAGAGAAAAAATCTCGTGTTGAAGACGCTTTACACGCTACCCGTGCAGCAGTTGAAGAAGGAATAGTTGCCGGAGGCGGTGTTGCTTTAGTGAGAGCTATTAACGTTCTCGATAAAGTACAGGGTGAAAATATAGATCAGACCACCGGAGTGAAAATAATTCAGAAAGCTCTTGAGGAACCACTTAAGCAGATTGTAAACAACGCTGGCGTTGAAGGTTCAGTTGTATTACAGAAAGTTAAAGAAGGCAAAGATGATTTCGGATTTAATGCTCAAACTGAAAAGTATGAGAACCTGATTAAAGCTGGTGTTATTGATCCAACTAAAGTTACAAGAACCGCTTTAGAAAATGCTGCTTCAGTTTCATCATTATTAATTACCACTGAAGCCGTTATTTATGAAAAGAAAGAAAAAGAACCAGCAATGCCGCCAATGCCTCATGGTGGTGGTATGGGTGATATGTATTAATCCACGGATTCAATAATAAGTCCAACAAAGGCGGAAATTTTCCGCCTTTTGTTTTTTTTTAACATTTCTTGGTCTGAGTTTTGTTGAAATCCAATGCGTTTTGACAAGAATTTACAATAAATCATAAAAATAAAGACGATTTCTCATTAAATGCTCAGATTATCAAACCTCACTAAAAAATTTGGAAATTTTACTGCGGTAAATAATATCAACCTTGAAATTAATGCAGGTGACTTTTTCGGATTTTTAGGGCAAAATGGCGCCGGAAAAACTACAACTATTAAAATAATCACAGGTTTATATTCACCTACAAATGGAACGGTAAACATTGGTGGTTATGATATTCAGAAAAATCATCTTGAAGCAAAAAGATTGATTGGCTATATCCCAGATCAGCCTTTTCTTTATGAGAAATTGACCGGCAAGGAATATCTGTATTTCTGCGGCGGTCTTTATGATATTGACAAGATTAAGTTACGGATTAAAGTCGATGAGACAATTGATCTGTTGAAAATTGACGATTGGATTGACAAACGTACCGAGGAATATTCACAAGGTATGAAGCAAAGAATTGCAATTGCGTCTGCTCTGCTCAGTGACCCGCGATTACTTTTAGTTGATGAACCAATGATCGGTTTGGATCCTCAAAGTGCATTTATTGTAAAGAATGTATTGAAAGAAAAAGCAGCGGAGGGAGTAGCAGTCTTTATGTCCACTCACAGTTTGAATGTTGCAGAAGAGATCTGTTCAAGAATTGGAATTATTAAAGCTGGAAAAATGATTTTTGAAGATGAAAAGGATGAGGTTGAAAAAATTAAGGGCACAGATCATCAAAACCTCGAATCATTGTTTTTACATATGACAAAATAGATGCTCGCAGTGATTCACATAATCAAATTCAAGCTACGCGGTTTTCTGAATCAACAAAGTAAACTCAGCATCAATTCAATCTTTAAAAGTTTACTTGCTTCCGTTGTATATGTTGTGTTTGCCATCGGTACATTTTTCTTTACACAAAACATCATTGAATACTTAATGGAAGATGTAAAAATCGGGATGTATTTACTTCATCGGTTCATCTTCATCGTGCTTTTCATTTTTTTTATGACTGTTAACGTAGGAAATATTGTGGTTTCATATTCCACATTTTTCAAAAACAGAGAGGTTGCTTTTCTGTTAACAAAACCTGTTTCATTTGTAAAGATATTTCTGGTGAAATTTCTTGATAATTTCTTTTATAGCTCTTCTACTCTTTTGTTAATGGTCACCTCTGCATTGGCAGGTTATACATATTACTTCAAGCTCCCCTGGTATTTTATTCCGTTTTCTGTTATTGTGTTGATATTACCTTTTATGTTTTTAGCCGGAACTCTTGGTGCAATTTCACTTTTAATTATTATGCGTTTATCCGGAAAGTTTGGTGTCAGAAAAGTCCTGATAACTATTTCGGCTGTTTACGTTTCAGTGACAATTCTTTTTTATTTATTCAGCAGCCCGGTTCAACTTGTCACACAAATCTTCGAATATTTCCCGAACATTAATAACAATTTTGGGTTTCTTGAAAGCCCGGTTATAAAGTTTTTGCCAAATCATTGGGTCGCAGATGCACTTTACTGGATTTCATCCGGTAAGTATTTAGCAGCAGGTTGGTCAATATACTTACTGATTGTCTTTTCAATTTTGCTTTTCCTCTTTGCTCTATTTCTTTCTGGAAAATGGTTTTATAAGGCGTGGATGACATTCCTGAATTTTTCCAATCAACATTCAATTAAAAAAAAGAATCAGCACAATTCCTCGTTCTCTCTTGAAAAGAATTCCACACTGAAGCCAAAACATGAAGCGTTAATAAAAAGAGAAATACTTTTGTTCATAAGAGATCCGAGTCAATGGACGCATTTTCTAGTTATGACATTTCTAATTACGATTTTTATATTATCAATTTCGAACATTGATATATTGATATTGAATTCTTACAACGTATATCTAAAAACACTTATATATCTAATAATTTATCTGTTCGTTGTATTTCTAATCGCTTCATTGTCACTCAGGTTCATTTTTCCTCTGGTAAGCCTTGAAGGTGAAGCAGTCTGGAAAATAAGAAGCGCACCGTTGAATTATAAAAAACTTATGATGATAAGACTTACAATTTATTTTTCGGTTATTTTTATAATCGGACAAGTACTAAACTTTGTATCGAACTATCAATTTTCGATTGTTCTGGCAATTATCTCACAATTGAATACTGCATTTATCACGCTGACATTAGTCTCTTTTAATTTTGGGATGGGTGCGGCTTATGCAAACTATAAAGAAAAGAATCCCATACGGGTAGCTTCATCGCAGGGCGCTTCATTCACATTCTTATTCACATTGGTGTACCTGGTATTTTTAATCATAATATTATTTGCGCCGTTGACAAATTATTTTAATGCGTTGGATAAGCGAAGCTTTGCATCAGTTTCACAATTACTTTACACAACAGTCTTACTCGGAACAATTGCGTTCATAGTAACATATATCAGCATTGACAGAGGAATAAAAAATTTTACTTGTGATGTCTGATGGAGTAAGATTGAAAATTTTAAGTGATATCTATTTTATCAGTGGGTACAGATAATTTATCAACAATGCTGCTTTCATTAATAATCACGGCTCCGAGCTTATTTCCCGAGCAAGCAGCAGTATCAATATAAACTGTATCACTACCTTCATCATAAGTTATATCCTGAAAACGAGTATGACCTACGACCTGAAGTTTCCCAAGGTTTAACAACTTATCTCGTGTCCAAAGAATTCCGCGGTCTGTATTCAAGTCCTTTTCTATGATACTTATAAGTTTTTGTTTATCTGCGAGCGGATGTTTACCGAGTTTCCTCGTATAATAACTTGAGATACCGGCGTGACAAATGAAACAATCACTCAAATCAAGAATCAATGGTGCTTTAATAATGAAGTTAAGATGCTTGTTCATTTCCACAAATCGATTGCTATATGAATCGAGTGTGGTTTCAGAACCGTTAAATACCCAGGATCTTCCGAGCATACTTGATGGATGCTTTATGAAATAGTAAAACATGTAGTCGTGGTTGCCGGCTGTAAAAGTTATTTTATTTTTTTTAATAAATTCAACAACTTCATAGCTGAACTTTCCCCTATCAACAAGATCTCCAACAGCGCAAACAGGAATGTCAGGATATTTTGTTAATATCAAATCATACAATTTTCTTAATGTATGAAAACAACCGTGGATGTCCCCAATTACTGCTACCATACTTAGATATGTCTTGTTTCTCTTGCATAGTTTGTTAATTCATCGCGGAACTTCGGATGTGCTATCTTGATAAGTTCTCTTGCTCTTTCCTTTAAAGTTTTTCCAAACAGATGAGCAATTCCATATTCGGTTATTACATAATGAACATCGCCGCGTGATGTTACGACACCAGCACCAGGATTTAATTGCGGAACTATTCTGGAAACTTTTCCATCTTTTGTAATTGATGGTAATGCAATAACAGGTTTACCACCTTCAGAATGTGCGGCTCCTCTAATGAAATCAACCTGACCGCCGATACCGCTGAAAATTTTTGTACCGATTGAATCAGAACAAACCTGACCGGTTATATCTATTTCAATGGCTGAATTTATAGCCACCATTTTTTTATTCTGTGCGATGACAAACGGATCGTTTACATATTCCTGCGGATGAAATTCAATTATTGGGTTATTATTAATAAAATTGAAAACTTTTTTTGTTCCCAATACAAATCCTGCAATTATTTTACCCGGGTGAATACTCTTTGCTTCACCATTAATAATCCCTTCTTCAACAAGCCGAATAATTCCATCCGAAAACATTTCAGTATGGATACCAAGATTTTTCCTGGTATGCAAATATTTCATTACTGAATCAGGAATTGCACCAATGCCCATCTGTAAAGTTGAGCCATCCTCAATTAATTCGGCTGTGTTTTTTCCGATTGCATCGTATATCTGAAGCATCTCTTCAGTTGTATTTGGATCAACCTGAGGTAATTCCTGTATTGGTTCTGAATGTTCAACGATATGATGAATTTTATTGATATGTATGAAGCTATCACCAAGTGAACGAGGCATTTCAGGATTGATTTGAGCAATAACAATTTTAGCTCTTTCCGCAGCAGATTTAATCGTTCCAACATCTACTCCATAACTGCAGAATCCATGTTCATCCGGCGGTGAAACATTAAGCAATGCTATTTCAACAGGAATAATATTTCTTTTGAAAAGAAGGGGTACTTCTGATAAGAATATCGGTATAAATTCAGATCTACCTTCCTGAACAGATTTGCGAACGTTGGCTCCAACAAAAAATGCTTTGTGTTTAAAGTGCTTCTCCATTCCAGGATTAACGTACGGAAGTTCACCAACAATCAGAATATGATATATAGTAACATTTTCGAGTTCATCTTTCCGTCTTACCATCGCTCGAATAAGTTCTAACGGAACTGCGCATCCGGGCTGAACTACAATATTATCACCCGATTTAATTTTCTTTACTGCTTCATCTGACGAAGTTACTTTCCTACTATAAATATTGTAAAGATTAGCAGGTAAATTCTTTTTTCTTATTTCTTCAACTGTCAACATTGTTTCTAATTTCTTTCTCACCCTGATTAAATATAAACCGGGAATTCTCTCTTAGTTAGTTGAAAATATATGGAGTTTCTTATAAACCACTTCAAATGATTCAGCAATTGATTCATTTGTGCAATAACCATTATACGTACATACTCCTTTTGCCAAGCCATCATCACCCATTAAAGCATTTGTGAGACCATTATCCGCAATATCATGAACATAATCTAGAACAGAATTGTTAAGTCCATAACTAGCTGTTCTTGCAACCAGTGATGGCATATTCGGGACACAATAATGAATTACATTATGCAAAGTATAAACCGGATCTGAAATCGCCGTTATCCTGCTTGTTTCCACGCAACCACCTTGATCAATAGATACATCAACTATTACGGCACCTTTTTTCATTTCTTTGACCATTTGTTCAGTAACCAGATTTGGTGCTTTTTCTCCCTTAATCAGAACTGCACCAATTAGTACATCGGCAAATTTCACACCACGGGAAATGGTATAAGGATTTGCCATTACAGTAGTGATACCGCGATGAAACTCAGCTTCCATTTGTCTCAAACGTGACAAATCTTTGTCAATTACAATAACTTGCGCACCTCGCCCAAGTGCAGCTTTTGCGGCACTAAATCCTACAACTCCTGCACCCAAAATTACGACGGCAGCTGGAGCAACACCAGTAATTCCACCTAACAAAATTCCACGACCGCTTTTAGTAAAACTCTCAAGATAGCGTTCAGCAACTTGTATGGATAATGGACCTGCGATCTCGCTCATTGAATGAAGAATCGGCAATCGAGCATCTTTTTCTATAAGCTCAAATCCGATTGCAGTTATTTTTTTTGTGAGCAGTCTTTCTATATAATTTTTCTTCCCCATTGTAAGGAGCAGAAATGAAAATAAAATCTGATTATCAACCATTAATTCAGATTCTTCATCTGTAATTGGTGCAACTTTTAGCAGCATTTCAGATCGACCAAAAACTTCTTCTCTGTTATAAACTATTGTAGCTCCAACATCGCGATACTCCTGATCAGTAAAATGACTTGCGTCTCCAGCACCGCTCTGGATATATATTGTATGACCTGTTCTTTTAAGTGAATCAACTCCGGCTGGGGTAAGTGGAATTCGTTTTTCTTCCCAGCGAGTTTCGGTTGGTATCCCAATTCTCATTTGTTTATTTTTTTATTTCAAAGGTACCCATTCCAAAAAATACATGCAACCAATTACACTAATTTATAATTGAAAACAGGCGTAATCGGTGGTTTTCCCTTTATAACATTTATAATATTTTGTGCTGCAAGTTCCGAAATTCCATTCCTTGCTTCGTGTGTAGCACTGCCAAGATGCGGAATTATCAGGACATTGGAAAATTTGAGCAATTCAGGATTTATTTCAGGTTCATTTTCAAAAACATCAAGCCCGACGGCAAATAACTTATTCCGTTTTAACAATTTGATAAGTGCGCTTTCGTCAATTATTTCTCCACGTGTAGTATTGATTATTATTGATTTTTGTTTAAGCTGATTTAATTTAGCCTGATTTAAGAAATGAAAGGTTTTTTCGTTTAATGGCAAATGTAATGAGAGTATATCAGAATTCTTTAACAAAAATTTTAATTGAACCTTTTTAGCTCCCGTTTCTTTCTCAAGTATTAAATTTCTGTTATTATCAACATATATAATTTTAGTTCCGAAGGATTTAGCTCGTCTTGCAACCGCACTGCCAATTCGTCCTGCACCGATAATTCCAAATATTTTATCTTTTAATTCCATTCCGAGAAGCAACTCAGGTTTCCATCCTTTGTAATTACCTGACATTAACATCTTTTCACCTTCACTTAATCTTCTGGCACACGCAAGAATTAACGCCATTGTAAGATCAGCAGTTGAATCAGTAAGTACATCAGGAGTATTTGTAACGATAATTTTTTTCTTCTTTGCATAATCAATATCAATATTATTATACCCGACAGCATAGTTAGCAATTATCCTGCACTCAGGCATACTGTCAATAACTTCTTTATCAATTTTTTCGGTGAGAAGTGAAATCACACCTTCACAGTTTTTTACTTTTCTGAGAAGCAGCTCTCTGGGAATGGGTTCGTCACTTTTGTAATAATCAAACGGTATTTTATTTCGCTTTAAAAGTTTAAAAGCAATTTCAGGGATTTTCCGTGTGATGAATACTTTCATTAAATACTAAAGGGGTTATTATCCAAAAAGTAATTTGACAATAAATAAAGCTCCAAGAATTCCTGCCACATCCGCTATTAAGCCAACGGGCACGGCATGTCTTGTGGCTTTTATATTTACTGCACCAAAGTACAACGCCAAAACGTAGAAAGTAGTTTCAGTACTTCCATAAAAGGTTGATACTAAAATTCCGATGAATGAATCGGGGCCATAAACTGCGAGATTCTCAGACATAATTCCCAATGAACCACTTCCTGAAAGTGGTCGCATTAAAGCCATAGGTAATGCTTCAGCCGGCATACCAATTAAATTTGTCAACGGTGTAAGTATCGTTATCAAAACGTTCATAGCACCACCAGCACGAAAGATTCCAATTGCGATCAACATCGCAACCAGGTAAGGAATTATTTTCACAGCAATATTAAATCCTTCTTTTGCTCCTTCGACAAAACTTTCATATACTTTTACTTTTCTTATAAAACCATATAAGACAAAAGTTACAATGATCACAGGGATTGCAAGGTTTGAGATCAGTTGAATAATATTTTTGAATGAATCAGCCGAAATGAATGAAAATAACTTTCCTGCTTCATACAGTATTCCGGTCATTGATAAAATGATTACTGCAACAATAAATATCAAAACTGAAAATAAAAATTTCAGATTCTTCTTCATCCATAATCCAAAATTCCAGGACTTCAGATAAAATTTCTCAAATATTTTTGCTGCGGTCACTCCTGCAATTGTTGCACATAGTGCGCCGAATATTGTCGTGCCTATAATAATTGCGGGATTAGAACTTCCTGAAGCAGCACGTACAGCTATTGCAGTTGCCGGAATCAGAGTAAAGCCTGCTGTATTGATAGCAAGAAAAGTTACCATTGAGTTTGATGCCGTACCTTTATTTGGATTAATGCTTTCCATTTCTTCCATTGCCTTCAATCCAAATGGAGTAGCAGCATTTCCAAGACCCAGCATATTTGCAGAAATATTCATTATCATTGAACTCATCGCCGGATGTTCAGATGGAATTTCAGGAAATAATTTTTTTGTTATTGGTCTCATTGTATTGGCAATAATTTTAATTAAGCCCGCATCATCTGCAATCTTCATAATTCCAAGCCAGAGCGCCATAATTCCAATTAAACCAAGAGCGATGGTAACTGCTGTGCCTGCATAACTAATAACTGAGTTTGTAATTTCTTTCATCTTTATAAAAGAAATTGATTCAAAGACTATCTCAGCATTAAATAAATTTGGTGTGATTTGTTTTTTGATTATGACTGTTCCCGTGAGATCTTCCTTGTCACCAATTGATGCTGCCATTTCCTTCCATAACGCTGGAGACGATTCATTAATCTTTAATGAGATAAATCCCGAATTCGATTCCTTGCTAAAATTTATTTCTGCTGGAATATCTATATCAGAATTAATTTTTTCATTATAAAACTGATTGAAGTATGCTCTATCAACTTGAATCCGAACTGAATACTTCCCTGCTTTGATAGCATCAACTTCTTCAGAAAAATTTATGGTTGTTTTGAACGGTATTGAATTTCTAAATTTATCTGCGCTGCTATCAGAGATATCCGTGAAAATTGCTGTAACAAAACCCAGAAAAATTAAAGCAATCCAGATATAATTTAACACAAAGTTTCTCCGAAGGTTCTGATATTTTGGATAGTTTCAGATTTCGATATAAAAACAGACATTAAATCAAAATCCAATTTCGTCAAACGCAAGTAATTCCTCTGAATCAACGAGAAGTAATTTGCCTTTTGTTTGAGATTCTTTATCGGAGAGTAAAAGCTTACCAGAATATTTCTCTATAAAACTCTGCGATATACTTTTGATTGTTTTTTGTCCTTCCGCTTCACGTATCACACCGGTTACAACAATTGAAAACAATCTGTAAAGTGGGTCTTTTTTTTCAATCAAATCTTTACTTACGTTTTTGTCCTTTAAGATGGTAAACTTTGCTAAAGAATCGAATTTGATCGTGCGAAGAAGTTCTTCATTATCCAGATAGAAAAAAATATTTTTATTCTGATAGACAAAATTGGTTGCAAACTGCGCAAAATTTTCTTTCTGTAATGATACTGCAACAACTCCACCCTGAGAAGCACTGAGTTCCTTCTCAACTAAGGATAAGTCTCTTATAACTTTTATTTTTTTATTCATAATTTTTTACTGATCTGTGCTGAATAAATTAAACTTTGGATTCTTCTTTATACAATTTGAATGATTATCTGAAAAGATACAGTATGAACATTCATCCAAATTCGCAGTATATTCATTCATCCTGATTGATCGAATCATTTTTGTGATACCAGATTTCATTTCGTCATCAGATTGATTATCATATTCAAATTTGAACGGCTGTTCCGGATGTTTTGTGAAGATTACTCTGCATTCGATATTCTTTTTTTTATTAAAAAGCCTTGAAATAATATACGCATAAAATTTTAGTTGAGGTAAATACTTTTTAGCTTTCGATTGAATTTCGTCTGCATCGATGCTGTCAGTTTTAAAATCAACGATTAAGATTTTTTCATCATCAATTATTAGTTTATCAAGGATTCCAAACAGATAATAGTCTTCCTGCTTTAGATAAACTTCATATTCGTTATGAATATTCGGGAAGGAGTTTAGGAATTTATACTGAGATGATAAATAAAAATCTCTCAATTCAGTTTGTATATTCTTTACTAACGGTTCAGTAATTTCCTGATTAAAAATATTCCTGAACTTTTGATCAACAAAATAATCAAGCTGATCAATATTTATATTTTTTCTTAGAACGTAATGAATGAATTGACCTTTGACTCTTGAAAATTCTTCTCTTACAGTTTCATCATCAAATAGATATGAGTTTAATTCGCTTCTATTATAATCATCTGATTCTTTTGTGCCGAAAAAATTCTTCTGTATTGAGGAATGCCGGAACAACTCACCAAGTTTATAATTATAAATAAAATTGTACTTCAATGGACATTGTGAAAATGTTGAAAACCTTGTTGCTGATATAACTTCACCTTTTGAATTATCTGCAATTTTTGTGAGAATGATTTTTTTATCATCTGAATGATTTGAATTTGATTCGGATGCGTCTTCATAATTTTCAAGTGTTCTTGTTATTGGTATTTCAATTTTAATTGCTTCAGCTTTTGTAGAAAAACTTCCGTTATCTTTTTTAAGATAAGATAGTTCTCCTTCTAAGGTTATGAAATCCTGATTAAAATCCTGCCGTAAACCCTGGTTTATCAATGCTGCAAATGTTTGTTTACGAGTTGATTTTTCTTCATTCATCATTGAAATAAATAGAAAATCTTCTGCTCTGGTAAGAGCAACATAAAGCAGACGTTTTAGCTCTGCAATTTCTTTTTTAGATTCTATAAGATTATAAATTCCAGCTACAGGTGCCGATTGATACTCTCCGAAGAAATTATCACCGATGGGAACTTTTGTAAGTAATCCTAAATCTTTATCTGCAACAAATGATCTGGCTTTAACTTTATTCATCAATGATGATTCACTACAATTGAACAAGAACACTGCTTTAAATTCCAGCCCTTTAGCCTGATGGATGGTTAGAATATTCACACCATTGCTTCCAGCTTTCAACTGAGCCTGAGCTTCATCAATTATCCCTGAAATCGCTTCATTGAGAAATGTCACATAATCATAAAGAGTATTGAATTCGCTCGTAAAAAAATCGCTGGTTAATGAAATTAGCTTATTCAGGTTGGATAATTCCTGCTGACCATCAATACGGGATGAGAGAATCGATATAAAATCCGATTCACTTAAAATTTTACGAAGCAATAATGGGATACTCATTCTTTTTGCAAGTGATTTGTAGTTGCTAAGCAAATTATAAATTTTTAACCAGCTGCTATCACCAGAATTCGCAGTTGCTTCCAGCTTTTCCCAGTATGAACTGCCTTCAGCCAATGACAATTTAAATATTTCAGAATCAGAAACCATGAAAAACGGAGATCTTAAAATTCCCACTAATGCTGAATCATTTTTATCATTCATCAGGAATGAGAAATAATTATAAATATCACTTATACTCTGCTTTTGATAGAAGCCAGTACCGCCAATTACATTGAATGGGATTTGAAACTTAATGAACGACTTCTGCAATTCAACAAATGAGGAACGCTTACGAACCAACACAGCAATTTTGTTCCAGCTATTTAATCTATCACTATTCTCTCTTCTAAGTTTTAAAATTCGTTTGGCTACAAGTTCTGCTTCACTTTCATTTTCTTCATCGGAGATGATGAATTCAACAGTTCCCGGATATTTTTCATTACGTGCTGAGACAAGAGCAGATGCAGAGACTTCATTAAAAAATAAATTCGGATTCTTAAATAATTCACTGAATAGATAATTAATAAAAAAACACAAGTTAGGAGCCATCCTGAAACTGTCAGGAAGAGTTAAAGCGGATTCATCACCATCGACTTTTTGAATATCAGCTTTTGTTCTGGAAAATACCTGCAATTCAGCATCCCTGAATCTATAAATGCTTTGCTTTTCATCTCCAACAATAAAAAGATTGCCACTCTTTAGATCATCAACTACCGGTAAAAATATTTCATACTGAATTTCATTTGTGTCCTGATATTCATCTACTAACAAGTATTTATATTTTTTTGAAATTGATTGTCGTACAGACACATCATCAAATAATTTTTTAGTTTTCAACAGAATATCTTCAAAATCAAGATATCCGGATTCATTCTTCTTTCTTTCATATTCAGTATTAACATTCTGAAAAGTTCTTACAAGAGCGTAACTATAACGAGCGAGCACTTTATTTATTTCCTGATAATTATCAGATAATGCAATTTCATCCAGATCGTTGAAGAAATTTTCAATATCGTTTAATTCTTCTGTCAATTCATCTTTGATTTTTGCAGAAAGATAACCTTGTACACGAACTGTGCCTCCGGATGTTAAAACAATATCCTGAATCCGTTTTAAAGTTTTAATATTTTCTGCGGTGCTGTCATTTAACTTATACTCTCGCAGAATATTACTAACATCTGACGCCCGTTCATTATTTTTTTTGTTCTCAAGAACTAAACTATTTATATGAGCGATCTGATTTAAAATGACGGGGATTTTATCATTGAATAATATTTTAAAATTAGATCCAAATAATTCAGATAAACGATTTACTGTTTCAACTTCAGATACCGAATAAAAACTTTCCGTTAGAAACAATACTTTTTTTCGTTTTTTGATAAGCTCAGCAAGTTCAGCGACCAGTTTAGATCTTGAACCTAAAAGTCGGATAAGTTCTTTCGCATCGGATATGGGATTGTCATCTCTCAACAAATCATTAAGTGTATGTTCAATTGAGAGATCGATCAGTTCAGAAGCTTTCTGTTCATTGATCGGGATAAAGTTTGCATCAATTGATGCTTCTACCGGATATTCTCTTAATAAATCCGTACAAAATGAATGTATCGTAGAGATTTTAGCCGATACAATTTGTTTTCTTAATCTGTCAATCTTTTCAGCTTGTGATTTATCACTGATTACCAAAGAAGCTTTATACAGTTCATCTGAAATTCTTTTAAAAAGTTCACCGGCAGCTTTTTCAGTAAAAGTAATTGCAGCGATCTGGTTAAGTTGTGTATCTGTTGCAAGGAGGATTTCTATAAAACGCTGAGAGAGGACAAAAGTTTTCCCGGATCCGGCATTTGCAGTCAGAGATACTGAACGATCAATATTAAGTGCTTTACTCTGATGTGGAGTTAAATTGTTCATTTCAAGATGCTTAAATTAAGTTTTAATCGGTACTTTAATTCTGAATTCTGTTCCTGAAGAAGAAGATGATAATAATTTTATTTCCCCGTTTGTATTGTCCATAAATCGTTTGATAAGTTTTAAACCAAGTCCAAGCCCTTTTTCCTTTGTCGTAAAATTTGCATCAAAAATTTTATTCTGATTCTCAGGTGCAACACCTTTGCCGTTATCTAAAACATCAATATTCGCAAAACCATTCTCGCAAATAACTCTGATTGTAATTGAACTTGCTTTAGCCTGAATGGAGTTTCGAATAAGATTTATGAACATTCGCCGCATCTGCGAAATATCCGACTCAACAATTACTTTCTCACTATCAGTTACAAAATTTATATCTGCATCATCGTCCCCGAATAAATGTACCGTATCACTGATTACAGAGACTATATCGAATACTTCAAATTTAAGACTTGGCATTTTAGCAAAGGATGAAAATTCTGAAGCTATCAAACTTAAATTGTCAATTTGATTCAGAATTGCCTGAGAAAGTTTACTAAGAATTTCATTGAATTCTGATTTCTTGTCATTATATGCAGCAACAATCTGTTGAACTGATAACTTCATTGGTGTAAGTGGATTTTTAATTTCATGAGCAACTTGTTTAGCCATTTCTTTCCATGCATTTTCTCTTTCAAGTTCAGCAATTTCATACTGATTTTTCTGCAGCTCATTTGTCATTGAATTAAAACCATCGAGTAATTCTTTCAACTCACCTTTTTCCTTATTTGCTAATTGAACGCTTAAATCTCCCTGAGCTACAGCATTGGTTGCACGAGTAAGCTGTCTGATAGGTGAAGATATTTGATTTGCAAAAAGTGTACTCAATAGAGTAATTATTATCACAGCGAATGAATATACACCAAATAGAAATACATCAGCATCTACAGGTGAATAAAAGAGCGTGATTTTATTAAATGCATCATTGACTCCAAGAATGAAAGCCTGACCGGCGAAATCAATTTTTTTGTAGTATGCATCATAGACGTAATTATTAATTGATTCTTTAGTAAGAGTTTCGCGATAGCTGAGATAATTCAGATTGTAGTAAACATCAGAATTTAATTTCCCGGGTATTAGCTGATTTTTGTAATACTCACTTCTTGAACTAAAAATTATTTCTGAATTTTGATAAATAGTAAATACAATTCCTAATTCTTTTCCTGCATTCTCAAAAGCTGTTTGAAAATCGCGGTCAGGATGTTTTTGAATTTGCGCCCGTATATGATTTTCAAGATACTCAGATCTTTTGCTGAGCTCGCTGAAAATTGCAGATTTGGTTCTTTCGCGGACTACTTCACGGTTATAAACTGCCAATGCAATAATCGGGATAATTGATATAAGTAAGAATGCAGCCAGAAGTTTTGTTCTAAAAGAATATTTTAATTTAATGACTCTGAAAAAAATAAAGAAGATAACGAGAATAAGAATAAAGATTGAGTGAACGATAAATATTTTAAAAAAGTTGTAAAGGCTCCAGGCAACTTCCATTTCTTTTATCGAAACAACTATTGTCCTGACTGTATGATCTTTGTTTGTTTTAAGGACATAAGTTATATAATCCTCACCGTTAAATGAGAGGCTTGTCCAGCCGTCCCCATCAGGCGATAATTTAGTCTGCATTAGTTTTTCACGTTGTTCTTTTGATGGAAATACATTCCCTTTTACACTTAGCAATTTTCCGTCTGAATACTCAAATATTTTTATCAGATCCAAATCTACAACTGATCCAATCGCTGCTTTGTTTGACTCCAGAAAATCGGGAAAATCAGAAGCACCGAGATTCTCAATGCTAAACTTTGCTGCAACACCCAGATAACCATCTACAATATTATTATGTACTATCGGCACAATACCTGCATAACCAATACCATAATTTAACTTCGATTCAATTTCGCTTATATGAATCTCTGAATCACTTGTGTTATTCAATAGCTTTTTATAGTCAACTGTTACATCAAAACCAACATTAAACTCACCATTTGGTTTAAGATTTCTATCAAATATCACAAGTTCCGAACTGAGTGACTCTCTTTGAAGAGGACTTTTACTCCACGCTATAAAAGCTTCAGAATCAAAGTTTGAATTCAATTTATATAGAGATGAAATTAACTTTTCGTTTTGTTCGGAATTCCTCAGAGTTTCTTCAACGAGATAAGAAAGTAATTCTTCATTTGCTCTATTCACTTCATTCGCAATTACTTTCAGTGATCTTCTCTCAAGCTCGAGGTTAAAATAATTTAACATTGAGATAACAATAACCGAAGCAGCAAGAGAAGAATATATAACATTTATTGAAGTTCTTTTTTCTCTGAATATTAAGTTAGCAACTACTAATAATACAAGAGATAAAAATGCAAGCCACATTAATGGAGTAACAAGCGGTTCAGGTTGTCTTAGAAAGAAGATATAGCAGGAAATCTGTATTAGAATAATCAGAATAATAAATTTGGGAAATGAAGTTTCTTTTTTAAGAAGTTTTATAAATTTACCTGTCACAAGAATAAAAGAAATAACCACAAATACAACTGCCAACCCAAGTAAAAGTATATTTAAATTCATAAACAATGCTGGTAAGCTTGGTATCAGATCTGGCTCTTTAAAGTATCTGATGGTCGAGTCGAATACAACACTCTTTACTGATGCAGCAAGTCCTCGTAACGAGTAAAATGTCAGAATAACAATTACTGGTGATAATATAAATTTGAATATAGTAAACCGATTGCTGTTACTTTCAGAATAATATTCTGATATATACTTAAAAAGCTTAAAGCCAATAATCAGTAAAAAAATATTTGTTACAAAGAACTCAATAGGTGTTTTGACTATTCCCCATGCAAACATTGAGGAGAAGTAGGATGGATCTACAAGTGCACCGTTAAGAAATTTTGATGGGAAACCTGACCAGTAGAGAATTAATCTGATAGCTGCTAAGTAAATTATTAATGCAATAAGTCTTACCGATTTCCATTTTATACTTTGAAAATCAGCTTTTATACCAAGTGTGAGAAAAATTAATCCAATGACTAATAAAAAAATCTGGATCCGTGTTGCGATCTCCTGAATTTCTGTAATTTCAAAATTAAGCGATGGTTTGAAAAAACTAACGAGTCCAATTTTACTTTTTTGTGAATTAAGCAGAATTACTGAATGCTTTCTTCCATCTTTTGGTGGTTGAGAAAAAGGATCATAATATACACTAAACTGTGTGTTATACCTTTCAGATAATTCCTCGCTAAAACTTATTTGCTTATAAAATTTATTTTGTAATGAATATAAATTTTCAATCGGTTTACTCAGTAAAAGGTAGAATCTGTCGCTGTGTATAATCAGCGTATCTATCAAAGTCAGATAGGTAACGAGTGGTGAGTTGAAAAAGTAAACTTCATTTACAGGATATACAAATGGAAAAACTTCTTCCTGCCTGATTGCACTAATGTTGTTCCAGGCAATAATTTTACCATTCGGAGCAACAATCTCAATTGAGTAAGATTTAAACTCAGATTTATTTATCAAAGAAATTAATTTGCCGTATTCGTACTTTTCTGCAAATAATGTCTGATAGAGTTCATCTTTCAATAACTTTTTAGTTGAAAATAAATCTGATTCTTTTTCAGCGAATAATTCGTTGATACCCTTTTCTATGTGAGAAACTTTCTCAACTAACTGAGTATCCCAATAAGATTTTTCATCATTGATAAGTATTGGTGTAATGATTCCTGTGCCAATTATCAAAACAAAAACAAAAAAGACGATAGTAAAATATTTTCTATCGCCTTTGAAATAGGATAATATTTGTTTCTTCATTAGTTAATTGATAGTTGCGTTATATACCACCTGCTGCCCGATTTATTAAGAGTAATATATAAATGTGCTGATTCTCGTCTTCCTTTTTTCTCATACTGGTAGTCACCTTTTCCAAATGAAACTGTGCCTTCAGTTTTACTTTCTTCCAGTTTAAAAGATACTACACGATATTCATTGAAGAATTTTTCCAGAATATAAAAAGCCTGATTTGAAGAATAGTATCCATTTACTCCATTGATTAAACTAATATATGGCTGAGGTGAAAAATACTGAGAGAATTTTTTCACATCACTATTTAAAATTCCGGATTCAATTTCGCTAAATATTTTGGATTGAATTTTAATTTTATCTCCGGTTGATAAATTCTGCTTGAAGATTTCATCCTGTGCGGCTGAATAGTTGAAAGTCAGTAGAACGATTGAGGTTAGTATATTAAAAAATAAAGTCTTCATTTATCCGAAATTTAATTAATTCATGTTCATAAATCTATAAAACAAAATGGGGCCGAAGCCCCATAATTAATCTATCTGCTTCTTTTAGTTTCGAGTGGCTTTCGCTGACCAAAAGCAGGTTTTAACTGTCTTTCGCCTTCAGCTAATTGATACGCCCAATCAAATACAACTCTGTCGTTTGTGATATTTGATATCCGGATCTTTGCATAATGATTATCCCAAGTCCAGAATACATAAGTATGACCAACTATTGCAACAGCATCTTTAGTAGCTGACCAGCCAGAGGTTGGTGCAAAAGGAATATCATATATATCGTTCGTCGGACCCATATCCTGAATATCAGTATCATCCCAAACATCTAAGTAGAATGTGCCCTGATAATTCTCAAAGAAAAAATCAACATCAAGACTATCATAAGCTACGACGGATTCAAGAGTAAATGAATAGCCAGAGTTATTCGGAAATCTGCGAAAGTCAAATATAGCCTGGTTAAATCCTTCAGGTCTTGCTGTTGCGTAAATTACATCCTTACTTAAATCACTTTCATTGCCGTTGTAGTCATAAGCTGTTACGGCATAATAGTATTTAACACCATTAACAGCTTCGTCATCAATAAAAAAATTATATGCTGATGAACCAATAATGTAGTATTTACCATTGTAAGAGTCACTATAATATACATTATATCCGGCAAGATCCGGCTCTCTGTTTTCGAACCACGTCAGGTCTATTCTGTTATTACCTATAAATACATTAATTCCCGTTGGTGGTGTTGGTGGAAGATTATCCACAATGTATTCGGGTTCATTTACCTCACATCCTGTTAAATAAACCAGTAATAATAATGCTGCGAAAAGTTTAATCGTATTTTTCATTTGGTCACCTCTTTTGTTTTGAATATTGAGGAATCCAATTGAAATGCCACTTAAAAACAGATTAAAATACAATAAATGAGATTAAATTGAACTTATCTTGTACAGAATTGTGGACAACAGCTTAAAGAATAATATGCAGCCTAAAGTTGGATCACTTGATTTTCAAAAAACATTTTCTTCTTATTAATAGCTGCGACTGCTTTTCCTGTTAATAGTTTTTTATCGAATGGAGAGTTTTTAGATTTACTTTTGAATTTCATTATATCAACCGTCCACACAAAATTCGGATCAATAATGGTGAAGTTCGCTATTTCACCTGTTTGAAATTTTGGTAATGGCAGATTTAAAATTTTTCGCGGATTAATGGCGAGTTTTTTTATCAAGTCATCAATGCTTAGTTTGTTTTTATGGACCAGTTCAGAAAGAGCAAGACCAACAGTTGTTTCAAAACCGACTATTCCGTTTGGTGCAAATTGAAATTCAGATTCTTTTTCTTCAAGTGAATGTGGTGCATGATCAGAAGCAATACAATCGATTGTCCCGTCCTTTAGTCCCTTAATAATCGCATCAAGATCATCCCGGGTTCTTAACGGAGGATTCATTTTAAAATTAGTATCATACGTTTTCAATGCATCATCAGTTAGAGTAAAGTGATGCGGTGTAACTTCCGCGGTTACCTTTATCCCTCTCTTTTTTGCTTCACGAACGAGATTGACAGAATTTTTTGTACTTATATGTGCTATGTGTATTCTTCCGCCTGTGTATTCAGCCATCAGAATATCACGGCTTACAATTATATCTTCAGCAACAGATGGTATAGCAGGCAACCCAAGCAAAGTCGAATTAATTCCTTCATTCATTGAGCCATCTGCGAGTGATTCGTCTTCACAATGTTCAATTATTGGTGCATCATACATACTGGCATATTCAAAAGCTCTCCTCAATACAGAGGAAGTTTTAATTGCAATGCCATCATCCGAAAAAGCAACAGCACCTGCTTCAACTAGTTCTGCCATCGGTGAAATTATTTCGCCTTTACGACCAATGCTTGCGGCAGCAACGGGATACACTTCAACCAGATGGTCAAAAGCTTTTTCTTTAATAAATTTTACTACTTCCGCAGTATCAATCGCAGGTTCGGTGTTAGGCATACAGGCAACTCCTGTAAATCCTCCTGCTGCTGCACTATTACATCCGGTAACAACTGTTTCTTCATCTTCTCGACCGGGTTCTCTCAGATGTACGTGCATATCAAAAAATCCAGGGACAAGAATTTTTTCGGAAAAATTAAACTCCTTTGCACCAGATTTTTCTTCATTACTTAACTGACCGATCTTCGAAATAATTCCTGAGTCAAGTAAAACCGAAACCCCTTTTAAATTTAGATTTTCTTCGGGATGGATTATATCAACATTTGTTAAAATAATTTTCATATATTTTTTTTAGTTTAGAGTTCCAAGTAAATATAATACTGCCATCCTGATAGCAACACCATTTGTGACCTGATAGAGAATTATCTGGTTCGATCCATCAGCAACTTCAGAAGAAAGTTCAACACCTCTGTTAATAGGTCCGGGATGTAGTATCAGAATTTCTTTTCCATTTTTATCCAATCTTTCCTGAGTTATACCAAAATATTTAGCGTATTCCCTGATTGATGGAAAATATTCTCTGGCTTTTCTCTCCAATTGAATTCTGAGAACATTGAGCACATCATTTTCCTGAATTGCCTCATCAATATTATGAATAACTTCAACTCCAAGTTCCTCAATATTTCTTGGGATCATTGTTGATGGACCGCAAACAGAAACTTTAGCACCCATAGTTTTCAATCCATGAATATTAGAAAGTGCGACACGACTATGTGAAATATCTCCCACAATACATATCTTCAGACCATCTAAACGACCGAGCTTTTGTCTAATTGAATACATATCAAGAAGTGCCTGTGTCGGATGTTCATGGGTTCCATCTCCGGCATTGATAATATTTGAACTCGAGATTTTTGTAAGATAAAGTGGAGTGCCCGCAGCCGCGTGTCTGACAACGACCATATCTACTTTCATTGCTTCAATATTCTTTATTGTATCTTTGAAAGTTTCACCTTTGCTTACGCTGCTTCCTGAAACTGAAAAGTTTATTGCGTCAGCAGATAATCTTTTCTCAGCAAGTTCAAATGAGATTCTTGTTCTTGTAGAACTCTCATAGAATAAATTAACAATAGTTTTTCCCTGAAGAGTCGGAACTTTCTTAATTGGTCTTTCAAGAATTTCTCTGAATGTATGTGCTGTATCAAGAATAGTTTGAATATCTTCTTTTGGAACTCCCTGCAATCCAAGTAAATGTTTGCTTGATAAAGGCATAATCAATCATCCTTCCTGTCAACTTCAATGAGGTAGATAGCATCTTCTTCATCAACCTCCGTCATTCGTACTTTTATTTCTTCATTCATCGAAGTAGGAATATTTTTACCAACATAATCTGCTCTAATCGGAAGTTCACGATGTCCTCTGTCAACAAGTATGCAAAGTTGAATTGATGCAGGTCGCCCAAGATCCATAATTGCATTCATAGCTGAGCGAACTGTTCTGCCTGTGTAGAGTACATCGTCAACAAGAATAATATGCTTTTCATTTATGTCGAATGTAATATCCGAAACTGAAACTTCCGGTTGTTTAATTCTCATGCGGAAATCATCCCGGTAAAGTGTTACATCGAGGACTCCAAGTGGAAGATCAGCGTTATCAATCTCTTTTAACTTTTTGTGAATTCTCCTAGCAATAAACTCACCGCGAGTACGCATACCCATTAAGACAAGATCATGAGAACCTTTATTTTTTTCTAGTATTTCGTGAGTGATTCGGGTAAGAATTCGATCCAGACCATCGCTGTCAGCAACTTTGGTTTTGATTTTCATATAAAAAAACCTCCTGCGTTTCTTCTCGTGGAGGTAGTATAAGTTTCTTGTTTCATTTCCTTCTCCATCTCTCGGATAGAATTAAAGGTTAGTAAATAATTTTTTCGGAACAAAATTACAAAAAATTGGAAGGATAAAAAATACTTTGTTGTTAAATGTTTTATCAAAAAGAAAAAGGGATCATATTTCAGATCCCTTTTCCAATTCGTGGATTCTGTAAATCCTAAATTATTTAACGTGGAATTCCACTCTTCTGTTGTAGAATCTGCTTTCAGGATCTGATTCTTTAAATAACAATTGGCTCTTTCCTTTACCTGAAGTAGTTAATCTGCTAGCATCAACGCCTTTAGCTATGAGATATTTCTTAACAGCATCAGCTCTCCTCAGAGAAAGTTCGTCGTTATACTTATCAGAGCCGATCTGATCTGTATGTCCCTGAATTTCAACGCTAACATCCGGATGCGAGAGTAGAATAGAGGCAGCATTATCAAGAATTGCATAAGATTCTGGTCTTAATGTTGCTTTGTTGAAATCGAAGTTCACACCAACCAGCACCCATTTGTCTTCCATTTTAGCAGGACCCATACATCTCTTAATAATTTCGCATATACGGTCATAATCAACTTCGGTTGGAGTTGTTTGATATCTTCTAACAATATCTTCAATTTTATTATAATCAACTTCGCCCAAACCAGAGTAAATCTGGCAGTACTTTGAAGGTTCACCCTTGCTGAAGTAATACAGTAATCCAAGGTCAGCATGAATCCAACTGTCGTTTGAATTACCACCGAAGAAGCTACCACCAAAGAAACCGTCAGAACTGCCATCTCTGGTATCTCTTCCATCGATTTTACTATTACCCATTGTATGGTAAGTACCTTCACCGCGTAATCTCCAATCTTCACCAAGTCTTATTTCAATACCAGCACCCAAATTAAATTGTGCTCCGGTGTTGGATTCTTCGTCTAATTCGCTTGTAACAAATCCACCTTCACCGTCAGCCCATCTTGCATTTTCAGGTTTGTTATAATTTACACCGATACCTGTAACCAAAAACAATGACCATGGTTCACAAGGATTAAAGTAATATAATAAATCAAGATCGCCTGAGATCATGTTGTTAGTTACATATTCGCCATTATTTGCAGCATAGTTTTCATAATACTGAGCTGCAACATGGTTATAAGAAGCTTTTAATCTTGAGGCAACATGTTCTGACCAGTTTCTTTGGATCAGAATATGACCTCCATAAAATTCGCTTGTATTCAGAGATGCACCGTTAATTCCCACATACATCGGATAAGTAAATCCAAATCCGAATGCCCATGCATCTGATGCAACATATCTGTCCTGTGCATATGAATTACCCATTAAGAGCAAAACTGCAAAAACAGAAAGAATTCTGAATAATTTTTTCATATTGATACCCTCTTAGATTGTGATAGATGTTTTCTTATTATTTTCATATAAAAGTGCCATTAAATAACAGTTGCAAAAATATTATAAAAATCAAACAAAAACAATAATCGTGCGATATAACTTATTTGTTATTAAACAGTTAGCTTTACAAAAATCTTTCCAAGAAAAATGATTGAGTTTAGCGTATTAAATAAGAATAACTTATCTTTTCAGAGTAAAAATTGCAATGTTGTAAAATCTTTTTCGGGGTGTAGCGCAGCCCGGCTAGCGCGCTTCGTTCGGGACGAAGAGGTCGGGGGTTCGAATCCCCCCACCCCGACCACTCGATAAATTCAAATCTATTATTAAAATCCTACTCCCGCACCAAAACTTACAAAAGGATCACCTGAATCGTATGGTGAATTCTCATCGTTAATCACATCAAACAGAACTTCAACAAAAAGCCAGACGTTGGGTCCAATATTCTGACTGTATCCACCACCAAGCAACAAATATGGCACCCAGAAACGTTCTGTATCATAACTATTATTTAGTAAATTGAAAGAACTGACGTTCTCGTAACTCCAGTAAGCAAATTCAGCATGTGCGTAAATCTGAGGAATGATGCGATATCTTGAAAATATGCTGCCACCATAATTGCTTGTCGTAAGTGCCGGAGCTGGTTCATATCTATCATCACTTATATATGCATATCCTATCTTACCTCCGATTGACAGCTTGGGCGTCACTTTATACGCAACTAACGGATAAACACCAAGATAGAAGTAATCATTCCAGAAATTAAAACCAATATTACCTCCGTAGTACCATCTGCTCTCAGATACTGGAGGTTGAATAGCTTGACTGCAGCTTGCAGCCTCCTCTGCCAGTGTTTTGTCAATGGCAAGCAGTGAAGACAACATAAAACTTACTAAAACCAGAGAACCGATTAAAGTTTTCATTACCTCTCCTTAATTAAATATTTAATTTCCAGGATTAAAATTAAACTATGCTGATTAAGAAACAATAGTTGACCTTATTGATTGAGTAGTATCAAATAAGCTCAACCTTTTAGTTTTCGGAGCTAAAAGATTAATTTTGAGCATTATTTAATTTTATTTATCAACTCTAAATCTAACCTGGAGAAAAATTATGGGAATCAACTTAAAGAATAAAAGCTTTTTAAAATTACTCGACTTCAATCCGAAAGAAATTCGCTACCTTCTTGATCTTTCAAAAAAATTAAAAGCTGAGAAGCAAAAAGGTGTTGAAAAGAAAAAACTAAAGGGAAAAAATATCGCACTAATTTTTGAAAAAACTTCTACGAGAACACGTTGTGCATTCGAGGTCGCATCATTTGATCAGGGTGCAAATGTAACTTACATCGGTCCAACCGGATCTCAAATAGGACACAAAGAAACGATGAAGGATACAGCGAGAGTGTTAGGAAGAATGTACGACGGAATTGAGTATCGTGGATTTGGACAATCAATCGTAGAAGAACTTGCCGAGTTTTCAGAAGTTCCCGTGTGGAATGGATTAACTGATGAATTTCACCCGACTCAGGTGCTCGCAGATTTATTAACAATGGAAGAACACTCAAAGAAAAAGTTAAATAAACTTTCTTTTTGCTTTCTGGGCGATGCTAGAAATAATATGGGTAACTCACTGATGGTCGGCGGAGTGAAAATGGGAATGGATGTACGGTTATGTGCACCAAAAGAAAACTGGCCTGAAGAAGAACTTGTTAAAAAATGTAAAGCGATTGCAAAAGAGACTGGTGCAAAAATTACATTAACGGAAAAAGTTGAAGAAGGTGTAAATGGTGTAGATTTTCTTTATACAGATGTATGGCTTTCACTTGGCGAACCAGCAGAAAAATGGGAAGAAAGAATTAAACTTATGAAACCATACCAGGTGAACATGAACGTAATAAATCTAACGCATAATCCGAAAGTAAAATTCCTTCACTGCTTACCTGCGTTTCATAACAAGGATACGAAAGTTGGAAAAGAAATTTTTAATAAATATGAACTTGATGGAATGGAAGTTTCTGAAGAAGTTTTCGAGTCAAAGCACTCAATAGTTTTTGATCAGGCTGAGAACAGATTACATACTATCAAAGCGGTGATGGTTGCAACACTCGGCAAGTAAGTTTTCTATTAAATTTTATGCTGGATTTACATTTTCAACAATTTCGATTTGAAAATCCAGCAATTTCTTTAAAGCATAAAACGGTGCCCGGGAACAGAGTTCATAGAACTGGAATATGGCTTCCTGAAGAATATTTAATTCTTCCTGATTATAATTTTGTCCGTCAAAGTAAGACCATTCTTTTTCAAGATACTTGGTAAATTTTTCTTTTTGTTCTAAAGTTAGAATTGACTGATAATTTGCGGCGTCAAGTAGTTTTTTCATCCTTTCACGAAAAATTCTTTCTTTGTGGTGCATATCTTCAAGCTTAATCCTAATTTGATTAAATGAATGAATTCGATAAATAAACTGCATCGAATTTATCAGGTCAAGGTATACTTGCAGGTTTGATTTATCTTCATTTACAAAATAAAAATATGTTTCATAATAGTTTACAAGCTCCGAATTCCTTCCGACCAGCTTACTAAGATTAAAGAAGAATTTAAAGATTTTAATGTCTAGCTCACTCACAAGTTTGTGTAAAGTTTCGTGCTGCTTTATTAGTTTATCGAGCAGTTGGCTGCTCTCTTTCGTGTTATATTTTATTCCGTCATATTCAAAACTTTCGATCTTCCACTCACCTTTTGAAATACTCTCAATTGTCTTTAAATCATAATCGAGACCATTGAACTGATAAATAAGATTAACATTTGCGTCGGAGTAAACTTCGCTGAAATGATTAAAAATATCTGTATCCACTTTCTCAATTACTGATTCAATTTCGAAGCTTGATATACCCCGATTATCATAAAAATAATTGTACATCTTGTTAAATGAATGATTTTCCAGTTCACCAGAATATTTCAATATAAATTCTTCAATTGATAGGTTAGTTGGAGATTCAGAAAATTGCCAGTTTCTAAAAAGCTTATTAGTTACTTCTTTTTGGATATTTTCCTTATTGATAAAAAAGTTCCAGGCTGAATCATTACAAATTATTGAATCAACATTTAGCTCTTCAAGTTTTTTGACCCGGTCATTCACCGAAGGATGCGATGCCCATTGATTTTCTATTATCAATTTTGATCTGTTAAAGCGGGCAATTGTCTCCTTTCTAATTTGCGGTAATCCGTTTCTAAACTGAACACCATATCTCTCAGCAATCTGATTTATTACAAATGAGTGCTGCGGATAAAGATTATCTGCTTTAATATTTTCTGAAATATGATTATAGTAAAACTGCCAGAGATAATTGAAGGAATCCCCGGCTAATCCTGTACGCAGCAAGGCTGACACTGCAGGAATGGAGCCAGAAACTTTTGCTGACACTTCGTCAGCGTGGAATTCCATCTCTCTTGAAAGCGACATATAGCTTTTGGACACAACTTCATAAGCCTTTCTCAAAATCCATCTGATTGCTCTGGAATAATAAATTACAATCCAATAGAAACGGCCTATCACTAAAAATTTATGTAAAAGAGTTTGATAAAATTCCTCATCAATAAGCATTTTGTAGATTATCTGGTTCTCGATATATACGTAACTGTAAACATTCAGACTTTTCTGTGTGAAATGTCCAAACTCGTGAGCAAGGATTGCTTTGAGCTCACTTTCATTCATAGAGTTCACAAGTCCCAACCCTATCATTAAATTTTCTTTACTTGGAAAAAATAAGTTTCGAAAGTTTGAATCGTAGAAGACCATTGCTTCAACACCCGAACCTAAATAAACTTTTTGTGGAAAATTAGTTTCTATTTCTTTTGAGATGGATTCAATAATCTCAAATAATTTGGGCTGTTCATCCTTAAATATCTCTACCCATCCTGATCTATCTACAGTAAACTTTCTGAAAAAGAACATCATGATGAATACTAAAAGAATAATCGCTACAAAAACTATTAAGAGGAATAAAATAATAATATAAATACTTGAACGATTATGTTCTACAAACTGTAACAGTAAAATGGACGAGTAAAAAATTGCGGCTACTAGTGTGAAAGAGAGAATAAGCGTGAACAGATAAACGATAATAAAAAATATTATCGCAAATATTGTTCGTATAGCACGGCTTCTGTATTTAGTTGAAAATTCAAATTTATTCTGCATTTAGTCAGACATAAATATTGTTAAATAATTTGACCTGAAACTAATTCAATTTTGAGTCAAGCTTGTAAATAATTTGTAAAAAATATGTCATACAGTTTCTACTATTCTGAACCATAAGTAATATCATTTGGGATGTTCAACTGAACCCTGATAAAACACCACGCAATCTTTTCCTGTAACATCATCGACCAGGTTTGTTACCGGGGCGAGTACTGTACCGACTACTTTAACTTTACCGAGTTGAGGTGAGTCAAGGTTTCCGTACACATTCTGGCTGAAAATGCTGCATCCACTTTTATTTAATAGTGCTATTACCAGATCAAGTTTATTATCCGCAAACCCTATTGATCCTGTTAATGCTATACGATTTTTGGTTGTAGAAAATGCAGCATCAATAATTTTAAATGTTCCATTTTTAATAGTCCAATTGGAAACAAGTTTTTGAATCAAAGTATATTTCCCTGAATTGAATACAAAAATTCTGGCAAAATCTGTTCCTTTTGTTACTGCTATTCCAACAGGTCCGGCAAGCAGAACAGCACCAAGATCAACAAGATTAAATGATTGACTGCGCTTGAATTTATCTATAATCTCTTCAGCATCAAGACCATTGAGAATAATCTGCTCACCGGAGAGATTAATTGTTCCATCAATATTGTCAATTATTTTATTCCACTCAGTACCAGATGATGTAAGGTTCAACGATAGGTTTACTGGACCTTTGAAAACTGAGTCCTCATTAAATACTGCCAGTAATTTTTCAGCTTTGAATCGTACATTATTTAAACTTAATTGATAAGCAGGTTTGATTGCAAATGGAGTCATTTTCAATAATGAACTTCCTTGAGCATTTTCTCCGAAGAGACGAACGACATCTGATTTAATTTCATAACTTCCATTATTAACATTTATTGACAAATCTATATCATTAAAGTTGAAAGATTTTGATTGGATATGTTCAGTTTGTAATTCACCTGAAGCGAACATAGTTGCAAAAGGATTGGGATTTGTTCTCTCATCGAAATAAATATTATTCAAATAGAAATTAAAATTCTTTGCTCTGATTGTATCCTTTGAGAATTTGTAAAGAAAATTTGAATTCTTAAACTTTAATTGCTTGAGAATCAATGAATCAGTTGGGAATTGGACTTCTGTAAAAAAAGATCCTGAAAGTTTTCCATCCAATGTTTCAGGAACAGAATCACCTTTCGTGTATAATAATTCCGAAGGATAGATATCATTGCAATCAGCATTGGCTTTTATATAAAATGGTTGAAACTTTGAAGTGTTATATTCACCAGTAAAATTAAATTTACCGCTCAGAAAATTCGTCTTGAAATCACTGAACTTCAGATTAAAACCCAGGATATTTTCACTGATTTTAAATAACCCGGAATTGATTTTTATTCGTGGGAGGAAATCTTCTGCTGTTGCATCAATTTTTTTGATGTCAAATTCAATCTCGGGGAATGATTTAAACTTAGTAGCTTTTAATGTTGTGGTTTTTGCCACTATATCAACTTCAGCATCAAGTATTCGGTGATTAAAATCTCTTTTAATTGATGGATCAAAAAACAGGAAGTTTGGCAAATCAAAGACTTTGGACTTGATGCGGATGTCTGCAATAATTTCTTCTTCATTCTTAAATAATATTGCCATTGCATTTTTTATATGTCCCTTAATCAGGAAATCAGTGTCTTCCGAAATAACACTAAGATCATCGAAGAAAATATCATCATTTTCTCTTCTTATAACTCCATCAACTTTATCAAACTTAATTTTGCCGGGAATTGTAATTGAAAAATCTGAGAAAGATATTTTAGCTTTATTCATTTCACTCAAATATTTTTTTTCATCAACTAAATATTTTCCAATCAACCTATCTGTTATTTCTAATTTACCTTTCAAATCTGATATCGTTCCCAGTTTAAAGACTTTCTCAAGTCCGGTAACATCAGCGGAAAGCAACACATTCACGTTTATTTGAGGTTGTGTGAAATTATTGATTGAGCCAGATAATTTCACGAAGCCATCATATAAATCAGCGTATAAAGTGTCAATAAATAGTTCTGCATCAGACCAATCATCGCTTTCTCCTGATTTAAAATTTCCTGCAAGATTTAAATTCTTGATTGGTCTGCTTGTAAGTGGATTAGTTAAGTAAACTTTGTTCAATCCAAATGCAATCTCAATTGACGGAAATTCAACAAATGTTTTCCCTTTAATATTGGCATTCAAATACATTTCACCCGATTTTAAATTCTTCAATCCATCGTCATTGAGAAATAATGAGAACAAACTAAAATCTCTATCAGAACCGATTACGGACAAATCTAAATAACCTTGATTTTTGGAATCAAAGAATCCACTAAATTGAAATTGAGTTTTGTCTATTATTAAAGTTCCATCACCAAGCCTGAAAAAAATTGAATCGGAATTGATTTGCAATTTTGAGTTAAGTTCAATTTGAGTATCGGTAATTAACGAAGTGCCATTTTTAATTATTGAATCAATTTCGCAATCAAGTTTAAAGGATGAGTTAATCACTTTGTTTTGATAAGTTAGGCTGGATTGCAGTTCGTTTACTTTAAGTTGTATTTTGTTTTTTTTGAATTGGTTTTCCGCTGTTATTAAAATATCTGTCAGTTCAAAATTATCAAATTGGAAAGCAAATTCTGTCTCTGTTTTAGTTTGAATCTTTTGGGTAACTGTATCAACAGGTTCTCTTTTTTGTTGAACTATTTCCTTTTTTGATTCTTCACCTAATGCATTTTTAAGATTTATCTGACTATCAGGATAGACTATGATATTTATATTTCCATTTGACAAATCAATAGCTGATGCGTTTATTTTTGAAGAAAGCAGATCAATTATGTTTATTGAAATATAAACTTCACTTATTTCAAAAACGGGGAGTTTATCGGCATTCAGTGCAGAATCTTTACTTTCGATCAATGAAAAATTTTTTAGTATTAACGAAGCATTTGGGAAATACCTGAAGGGAGTAAACGCAATATCATCAAAAGAAATCTTTCCGCTGATCTTCTGATTTACATTTAACAAAATTGTTTTACTTAAATCGTTTTTGTAGACCAGGAATAGAACAGAAAGCAGCAGAAAATAAAAAATTACAATTCCAGCAAGTGAAAAAAATGAAAATATGATTATTCTGAAGAGAGACTTTTGATTTTTTAATATCGGGTTTTTCAAATTGAACAATAGTTATTGACTTCAGATTATTATTAGGAAAAATCAACTATAATTTTTTTTACAATTAAAACGCCTGATTTATATCAAAATAAATTCCATTGCTTCCCTTGCCAAATCCAACATCCATTCTGATTTCAACTTTTTCCAGTTCATCAAACCTGAACCTGATTCCAAATCCGTATGTAGGTTTCACATTTGATATTGTAATTCTCTTCAGTGAAGGCGCAACATCGCCAAAGCCGGCAAATAAAATTAATCCAAAACGCCAAACCAGCTCAGGCATTCGATATTCAGACTGAACTACGTAATAAGTTTTATCCCGATATCTACCCATAATTGTTCCTCTCATCAGCCTGCTTCCGCCGAGTAACCCAAGATCGTAAAACGGTGGAGTGCCGCTTTCATTCAATAAATAAGCTTGTAATGCAACTACGTGACTGAATATTGGATTCCAGTAATGTCTCAGGTCAAGAACTGATTTGTTGTAATTAAAATCACTGCCAATAAATTCAAAAAAATTAGAAGTGTAAGCTTCATAATAACCACCACGGGATGGGAAAAAATTATTATCTCTCGTATCCCAGGAAACAGCGAACCCCAAACCCGAAGTCAGTCCTCCTTCTTTTCCAATAATTGTTGAATCATTTTCCAGATACGGATTTCCTTTTGTATCAACTACGGACATATTCCTGATTTCATAATTAATTCCAATGTTCAGACGATCATCAAATAGTTTTGGCTGGAGCTTAATCTGAGCCTGGAAATTGTCCTGAAGATATTTATCATTCTCTATTTCCACACTCTGGTTTCCAATTCCATAATAACGATCGAAATAAGAAGAATAATTTAACTTAGACCAAATTTTTAATTTATCTTCAAAAAGAAATAGTTCAGGTATAATGGTGACGTCATATTGTCCATTAACAGTGTAATAAAATGATGGCGTAATGCTGGATGATTTTGCTTTTGGGTTTTCATACAACTTAAAGTAAACAATTCCACCACCACCGAATGCAAGACTGGTTTCAGGTGAATAGAATATGTAAGGATAAGCAAGCCAATCAACTCCACGAATAGCAATCGTATCTGGTTTGTGAGTTAAAGAGGAATCAGACTGAATTGATTGTGGAAAGGTTAGCTGTAAGCATACATAGATGAAAATTGCAATATGATTTATCTGCTTCATAATCCAATGTTATAAAAGAAGTATCCAGATTTATAAAAGATTTTATTCGGTTTGCCAAAACTAATTACTAAAATTCAGCAGCTAATGCAAACATAAAAAAGTCGTCATCAGTAAACACGTTAAAAAAGTAACCAGTACATTCAAAGTTTTTATAAGAACCTCCTAACAGCACACCTCGTTCTATATCAAGTTTTGTTTGGTATAATCCTGTCCGTTGACCACTTAATCCGAACCATAACCAATCTAAAGGTGAATATGTCAGGTCAGTCCAGTTATAAAAAAAATTATTTTCCTTTGACTCAAAGTCAAATAAATATTCCGATTCACTGTAAAGCTCAAATCCGCTCAGACCAAAAGAAAATTCTAATCCGGGAGCAATTCCATTTGTTCTGCCAACAGCAGCCCCAATAATTGGTGTTATAAAATATTCAAATTCATCTCTTCCAAAAAAGTTATATCCGACCCAACCGGAAAAAGTTTTTAGATCTTCATAATTATACCGTGCTTCAAGATGTAGATTTTCTTTATTTGCAATGAAGATTGGAAGAAAGTTAAAAGGATCGGTAAAGTAAAAATCTGCTTCGGCACTAAACTTCCACTCAGTTACCGCATTTGTATCTTCTTCCTGAGAATACACGAATGGAACGAAGAAAATGATCAGATATAAAGCAGGCAACTTAAAAATCATTTTCATCCACCAAGTGCAATTGTCAACCCGACTAAAATAACTCCGAGCAAAAGAATACCTATTCCGGACACAGCGGGTCGAAAGCCAGCATATTTGCCAACTGAAAATCCACAAGCAAACAGAATCAGCAAGGCGATTGCATTTGAAAGTCGAAGTGCTAAAGCAGTGTTTGAAATAAATATAAATGGAAGCGCAACAGGAAAAGTACAGGTAAATACTAACAGAAAAATCAGGAAAGCACTTCTTAAATCAGACCAATTAATTAGTTTAGTTTTTGGAATATCTTCAAGCGTCACTAATCTTTCCTGAAGCTGATCAACTTCCTCTGATTTTAATATTGCAGATATTACAGGTGGCAATTCATCGGTAAGCAGCTTTCTTCCTTCAGTTTTATCATTTGATGTTTTTAGTTTTTTTAAAATTGAATGAGCGTGTCCTTTTTCAAAGAGCCTGCTCATCAGATAAAATGCTGCATCAATAATACCCCAGGCCAGATTACATCCCAAAGCAGCCCAAAGCAAATCTTTAATTTGTGCTTTACCATCGGCAACAACACTAATTGAACCGGTGAATGACAGAACCATTATTAATCCAAAGAGAATTTCAGAAATCCTGCTGATCGGATCTAAAGCGCTTCCTGCTTCGCTTTGAATTTTCTGCCAAAGATTTTTTTCTGACATCTGAGTCTTTCTTATACAGAGTCAGGTATAAAGAAAAACATTAAAGCGATTATTAAATAAATTGCAATTAACTGAACACCTTTAAACCAGTTGGCTCTGCCATCACCCGAAATCAGTGATCCAATAATTACCGCAAAAAATAAAGCTCCCATTTGAGTTTTTGGAAATGATAAATGCAACGGATAAGGTCCCAGCACAATGCTGAGCAACACAAGTACCGGTGCAATAAATAATGCGATTTGAATGCAGCTTCCCATCAGAATACCGACACTTAAATCCATTTTATTTTTCTGCGCTACAGTAATGGCTGATAAACTTTCGGCTGCACCACCGACGACTGCCAAAAATACAATTCCTATAAAAGTTGCTGACATACCAAGTGCGTCACCTGTTCCCTCAGCAGCTCCGACAAGAATTTCACTCATAAATGCGGCTGCAACGGATGCAATTATCAGCGATATAATAGAGCGACTTTTTGACCAGCGATCTTCGTGGTGTTTGTCTTCTTCATCTTTTATGCTTTTAAAAAATTCCGGGTGTGTTTTTATCATGAAGAAAAGATAAAGTGCATAGCCCAATAAGAGGACGATTGCTAAACCAATATTGAGCATATTTCCCTGTCTTAAAACATCCTGAGAACCAAAAAGAGTATTGAATGAACTTGGAACTGTCAAGCTGATTACAGCCATGAACATCATTGATGCATAAACACGGGCACTCACCTGATTATATTCCTGGATATGGTATTTCGTTCCTCCGATAAAAAATGAGAGACCTAATGCAAGTAAAAGGTTTGCAAGGATAGCTCCAACAATAGAAGCTAATACCATGGTATAAAGACCGGCTTTCAAAGCTACAACCGCTATAATTAACTCAGGAAAATTACCAAATGTTGCATTCAGTAATCCACCAATTGCATCACCTGTATAAGTGGCTAATTGTTCAGTTGAGTGAACAATCAATTTTGCAATCGGAATTATGGATAATGCGGCAGAGAAAAAAATCATCGGAGCTGATGCTTCTGATTGCTCAAGAGCAATAGAGATTGGTATGAATATTAAGAGCCAGTTTGGACCGGGTTTAAAAAATTTTTTCACTTGGTTTTACTCTTAGCTTAATTATAGAATATTTGAGTTTAATTATTCCTGGTTAAGCAAATTTTTTGCTTCAGCCAGTTCGATTAATTTATTTTCGCCGACTTCGGGATATTCTAATTCCAGAGATGCAAGTGCATCAATTACTGCAGCCGCAACTACTAAACGGGTAAACCACTTATTATCTGCTGGTACAACAAACCAAGGTGAATCTTTTGTGGATGTATTTCGAATCATATCTTCGTAAGCTTTCATGTATTCGTCCCAATGTCCCCGCTCTTTAGCATCTGCTGAGGAGAATTTCCAGTTCTTTTCAGGATTATCAATTCGTTCGAGAAATCTTTTTTTCTGTTCTCCTCTGGAAACGTGAAGGAAAAACTTTCTGACAATCGTTCCATTCCTGGTTAAATATTTTTCGAAGTTACGGATATCCTGAAATCGTTCATCCCAAATGTGTTTGGTCACTAATTTTTCCGGTAGTTTCTGCTTTGCAAGGATTTCTTCATGAACTCTTACAACCAATGTTTCTTCATAATAGCTCCTGTTGAAAATTCCGATTCTGCCTCTTTCAGGCAAACATTTGATGCATCTCCATAAATAATCATGATCAAGATCTTCGCTGGTAGGTGCTTTGAAAGAATAAACCTGGCAGCCTTGTGGATTTATTCCTGACTTAACATGTTTTATTGCCCCATCTTTTCCAGCAGCATCCATTGCTTGAAAAATTAAAAGGACGGACCATTTATCCTGAGCATAAAGTTTGTCCTGAAGTTCGGCAAGTAATTCGATTCCATTTTTTAGAGCTTCCTGAGCTTTAGGTTTATCTTCAGATTTAAGTCCAAGTGTATCTTCCGGATCAATATGTTTAAGACGAAAATCTTTCCCGTCAGTAATCCTAAAAGGTTTGGAAAATTTTTTCGTTCGTTTAATAAACTCTTTTTTCTTCATTTGTCATCTCATATTAAAATTGCAATCAGGCTAAAGCCAATTAATATCAGATAAAATTTATAACCCCGAACTAAAAGTCGGGGTTAATAGCCACATCATTTAAGATGTGGACACTGATTTACAAAAAAATAAACCGGGTTTTAACCCGATTGAAGTTATTCATTGTCAGTTTCAGATGTTTGCTCATCTTCTGACTGTTCATAAACAGGGTTCATAGGTTGATAGGAATCATAAACTGTTTTGTCAAGCCAACCACCAGCAAGTGAACTGAAAATTCCTACAGCGCTTTTCATCAAAGTTGCTCTTGATTGTACATAACCAAGTTCCGAGTCAAATAAGTTTCTTTCAGCATCAAGAACTTCCAGATAGCTTGTTGCACCTTCATTATATTTCATCGTTGCCAGGTTATAATAAGTTTGCAGGGCGTCAAGCCGTTTTCCATCTGAAGAATATATTTCTTCTGTTTTTTTCCTTTCGACTAATGCATTCTGAGCATCGCTAAATGCAGTCTGAACTGATTTGATATAATTAAAGAAAGCTTGTCTCTGTATTGCTTCTGCGGATTCAACCTGGCTTGAAATCTCACCGGCACGGAATAATGGTGCAAGCAAACTTCCACCAGCATTCCACACAAATGAACTTGGTTCAAAAAGTTTTGCAACATCACTATTTGAAAATCCTAACAAACCAGTTAATGATAATGAAGGAAAGTAAAGCGATTTTACAACTCCGATTCTTGCATTGGCAGCGATCAACTGTTGTTCAGCTCCCAATACGTCCGGTCTTCTTTCAAGCAAAGTAGAAGGAAGACTTTCGGGAATATCAGGAAGAATCAGATTGTTTATCAATTGTCCGCGTGGTATAGGACCGGGATTTCTTCCAAGCAAAACACAAATTGCATTTTCTAATTGAATAATATTTTTTTCAAGAAATGGAATCTGAGATTTTGCATACCAGTACTCTGACTCGAGCTGGCTAATTTCAAGCTGGGAGATATCGCCTTTATTCTTTCTCTGTTGAAAAAGGTCTAATGATTTTGCACGCGAATCAACTGTACGATTTGCAATTTCAAGCTGAGCATCGAGGGAAAGCAGATCGAAGTAATTATTAGCAATCAGCGAAGTAATAGATAAGATAACTCCTCTTCGAACTTCCTCAACACTTAGTAAATCAGCGAGAGCCGCTTCATTTGCTCTGCGGATTTTTCCCCAGATATCAATTTCCCAGAATGCTGATAGATCCAATGTATAACGTTCAGACCTGAATTTTACGCCATCAACATTATATTCTCCAACTCTACCGGAAGCACCAGCATCAAATTTTGGATAGTAATTGGATTTTTCAACTCCGTACAATCCCATATATTGATCTACTCTTGCTGCTGCAATTTTAATATCATTATTTTCCTGGACGGCTGTCTTTATCAAATACGTTAAAACTGTATCTCCAAAAAGTTCCCACCATGTTGTGTCGGCAAGAGCAAGAGCAAGACTATCTTCAATCGTATAATCCTGCATCAGAATTGTGCTGTCCGGTATTTCAATATCCGGTCGGACATAGTCTGGTCCAACTGAACAACTTACAGCAAAAAGTAGAATCGAAACGGAAATCACTAAAAATATTTTTTTCATCAGTGTCCTCCTTTCTCCTCTGAACCTGAATCAGATGTTTCCGGAGGAGAAGGTTCTTTAGTTTTTTTATCACGAACAAAATATTTTTCAACCATAACAAAAAGTGATGGGATAGTAAAGATTGCAAGAACAGTTGCTATCAATAATCCGGAGAATACGGCAAGTCCCATTACTTTTCTGGATTCAGCACCTGCACCTGCTGCACGAACGAGTGGAAGAACGCCAAGTATGAACGCAAAAGATGTCATCAATATCGGGCGAAGACGAAGCTTGGCAGCATCGAGAGCCGCAGCAGCTACATCCATTCCTTCTTCTTTTTTCATCTTAGCAAATTCGACAATCAATATTGCATTTTTTGCAGCGAGTCCAATCAGAGTTACAAATCCTATCTGAGCAAACACGTTGTTGACATAACTATCACTAAAAAATCTGCCAATCCATAAACCAGCCATCGCTCCAAAAACAGCAAACGGAATTCCAAGCAGAACACTCATTGGTAAAGACCAGCTTTCGTACTGAGCAGATAGAATTAGAAAAACAAACAACAGTGCAAAAATGAAAACAGTCGCTCCGCTTCCCGCGGCTTCAACTTCCTGATAAGACATATTTGCCCAGTCATATCCCCAGCCTTGCGGCAAATATTGTGCTGCAACTTCCTGAAGTGCTGCTATTGCATCTGTAGATGTATATCCCGGAGCCGGAATACCAGTCAATTCAGCAGAACGAAATAGATTAAATCTGTTCGTGAATTCAGGACCATTTGTTGGACTCATAGATACAATTGAATTTAGAGGGACCATTCCACCCTGATTATTGCGGACATAGAATTGACCGAGATCCCAGGTTTCATTTCTATATTCTCCTTCTGCTGAAAGGTAAACTTTATACACTCTTCCAAATCTGTTGAAGTCGTTAATGTAGTTTGCACCAAGGAGTGAGCCGAGAGTTGTATTGACATCTGAAATTGTAACTCCTTGTTTCAGAACTTTATCTCTGCTGACTTCAGCAAATATCTGCGGAACATCGGGGCGGAAAAGTGTTGCTATTCTTCCAATCTCAGGACGTTTTTTTGCTTCGTTAATAAAATTCACAACCTGCTTACCAAGTTCAATCGGGGTATTTCCACTTTTATCCTGCAACATAAAAGTAAATCCAGCACCGGTTCCCAAACCCTGAATAGCAGGTGGTCCGAAAACATAAACAAACGCTTCGGGAACTGCATCAGACAAAGTTTTATTCAAAGCTTCGATAACTTCGAATGATCTTTCAGAAGTTTCAGTTCGCTCACTCCATTCTTTTAACGAAACAAAGAAAGTTGCAATGTTTGAACTTGCAACGCCGGTAATCAGACTATATCCTGAAATAGTAGTATAGTTATCAATGCTTTTTTCATTGGCAAGAATTTGTTCTATTTTTTTGCAGGCGAGATCAGTTCTTTGGAGCGAGCTTGCATCAGGAAGCTGCACGTTTATAAGAAAGTAGCCGTTATCTTCTTCAGGTACAAATCCACCAGGAACTCCCTTGAAGAGCAGAAGAGTAAGCACGACAATAATTCCAACGAAAATTATACTTCGTGAAACTTTGCGAACCAGAATTCCTGTAAATGAAAGATATTTTCCTGTAAATTTATCAAAGTATTTATTGAACCATGTATAAAATTTATCTAAGGGAGATTTCTTTCCTCCTTTTGGTTTTAATAATATTGCGGCTAAAGCAGGGCTTAGTGTAAGTGCGTTGAATGCGGAAAATAAAACTGAGATTGCAATTGTGATAGCAAATTGCTGATACAATCTTCCGGTAATTCCTCCCATAAATGCTACAGGTACGAACACTGCTGCAAGAATAAGAGCGATTGCTATAACGGGTCCCGATACTTCTTTCATAGCCTGAAATGTTGCATCTCTTGGTGTCATTCCATGTTCGATGTGATGCATCACCGCTTCAACAACCACTATTGCATCATCAACCACAATTCCGATTGCCAGCACCATACCGAGCAGTGAAAGTGTATTGATTGAAAATCCCAGCATTGGAAAAACAATGAATGTAGAAATCAGCGAAACCGGAACAGTTAAAAGAGGAATTAATGTCGCACGCCAGTTCTGCAAGAAAATAAAAACAACCAGTATTACAAGGAGAACGGCTTCAAATAATGTATGAACAATTTCATTAATTCCTTCTTCAATAGGAAGCGTTGTATCAAGAGTAACTTCATACTCCATCCCTGGCGGGAAACTAATTGCTAATTCATCCATCAGCTTTTTTAAATCTTCGGCAACAGCAATTGCATTTGATCCGGGCAACTGGAATACAGCAATAGTAGCCGCCGGTTTGCCATTGTTACGTCCAATCTGATTGTAGAGAAGTGTACCAAGTTCAATTCTTGCCACATCTTTTAATCTTAATTGGGAACCATCGGGATTTGTGCGAATTATAATTTGACCAAACTCTTCTTCATTCAGCAGCCTGCCTTGAGTTTTTACTGTATATGTAAAATCAGTTCCGGGAGGTGCAGGCGGCGCACCAATTTGACCTGCAGGACTAATCACGTTCTGATCCTGAACAGCTTTTACAATTTCAGGAACTGTTATACCCATTTTACCAATAGCGTCCGGTTTAACCCATATTCTCATTGCATAATCACTACCACCAAAAAGTTTTACATCACCAACACCCTTGGTTCTGCTGATTCGATCATTAATATTTATTGAAGCGTAATTGCTGAGGAAGTTATTGTCATATTGCCCACCCGGAGATTTCAATGTAATCAGCAGTAATGGAAAGACGAGAGATTTTTTTACTGTAACTCCATAATTTTTAACTGAAGCAGGAAGGAAAGCATCTGCCTGACTGACTCTGTTCTGAGTCAGTACATTGGACATATCAAGATCAGAACCAACATCAAAAGAAACCTGAAGTGTTAATGTTCCGTCATTACCATTAATTGATTTCATATAGATCATATTCTCAACACCATTTATCTGCTGTTCAAGCGGTGTTGCAACAGATTGTTCAACATCAATAGCAGAAGCACCAACATAAGTTGTTGTTACATTAATCATAGGTGGTACAATGTCAGGGAATTGAGCAATCGGAAGCCCACGCATAACTATTATTCCGACAAGCACCATCACAATGGATATAACCATAGCAACAATCGGACGACGAATAAAAAAATTAGCCATAAATTAATTCTCCTTCGAGGGTTTTTCCTGACTATCAGGTATTTTGGCTTCAATAGGAGAAACGACCATATCAGGTCTGACTTTTAACAAACCTTCATAGATGACATTCTCACCCGGATTAACGCCGGATTCAATGACGATATAATTATTGTATTCAGGACCTGTTGTTACGACTCTCATTACAACTTTTTTATTTTCATCAACAATGTAAACAGATTTTTGTCCCTGAATTTCAAAAATAGATCTGGAAGGTACAACCGTTGCATCTTTTCGTTCATCAATTACTATCCGGATTTTTGCAAATTGTCCGGGTCGTAAAGTTCTTTTTGGATTTGGGAATGAAGCTTCAAACTGTAAAGTACCAGTAGCCGGATCAATTTGTCTTTGAGCAAAACTGATTACACCTAAATAGGGATAAACTGTCTCATCAGCGAGCACCATCTGGATTTCTTTGGCTTTAACTTTTGTTCTACCTTCATTTTGTTCAATCCGTCTTATAAGATCTAAATACTCTTGTTCGGATATAGAAAATCTAACATGAACTGAATCCACTCTTGAGATAGTATTAAGAATAAGAACGTTTGGCGGACGACCAACGAAATCTCCAACACGCGCTACGGAAATACCAATTAATCCTGTTATGGGTGCATAAATTGTGGCGTAACTCAGATTAGTTTTTGCAATATTCAATGCGGCTAAAGCTGCATCTAATTCACCTTGCTGTGCTTCGTATTTTGATACAGCAATTTCAAGATCTCGCTGGCTGACTGCACCAGCTTTTGCAAGCGGAGTGTAACGTTTAACATCATCTTCAGCCTGAATTAATAAAGTTCTTACGGCAGCTACTTTACCTTCAGCTTCAGCTACAGCTTCCTGCAGTTCGGTTGCATCAATTGTGTAAAGCAATGCACCCTGACGAACTTCACTTCCTTCTTTAAAATAAATTCCTGTCAGCCAACCTTCAACTCTTGCTCTGATTTCAATGTCAACTGCTCCAAGTGTTTGACCAACCCACTCACCTGTTACCGGAACATTCATCTTCAGAGCTTTGGTTATCTGAACTTCCGGAGGTGGTCCTGTTTGCTGCTCTTCTTCACCGCAGGCAAAAACGAGAAAAATCAATAATAGACTAAGAAGCAACAAACAAAAAGCGCTCAGACTTCTTTTGGGATTTAACATTTTAATCACTCCTTCATTATAAAAGTACTTTAAGATTGAAATGGAATTTATTATTTAACTCATATAAAATTTAATTATAATAATTCTGAAATTTATATTTTCAAGAATTGCCGATTGCTTTGCTCACCGGTTCGCTTTTGACTTCATTTATCCAGGCTTTTAGCAAAGTATAAGTTACTGCAAGAATAACAGGTCCAATAAACAGTCCGACGATTCCAAAAGCAATTAATCCACCAATTACACCAGCGAAGATTAATAAAATCGGAAGATCAGCTCCTCGTTTTATTAAAAACGGGCGAATGAAATTATCGGAAGTTCCAACAAATATAGAAAGTATCAGCAAAACGGTTCCCCAAACAGGATCACCAGAAGCATATTTCCATATTACTGCAGGTAGTAATACAGGAAGTCCGCCAATTTGCGAGAGACCAAGAACGAACATAATAGCAGCCAGTAATCCTGCTTTCGGAACTCCACAAATCGCTAAAGAGACTCCGCCAAGAATCGATTGAATAAGTGCAGTGATTACAACTCCCATTGTAACTGCTTTTACAGCCTGACCAGCCAAAGTTACGATTTCATCACCTTTGTTTCCGGCAAGACGAACTGCAAAATTTCTGATACCTTTAACGGCAACATCACCTTTGGAATATAAAATTCCACAAATGATAACTGTGATTAGAAAATGTAAAAGAAATAATCCGACTCCTCCGGCTTTTGAAACAAACCATTTTACCACGTCATCAAGAAAAGGAACGATTTTTTTAATTATTTCTTCATTATGCATTGAAGTAATCTGGTTCCACCCATCTGCTAACTGAGAGCCAACTAAAGGAATCCCACTCATCCATTCCGGAGCAGATTGGAATCTTAAATCTGACAGAGCATTAAACCATCCGGAAAGTTCTGATACGTTTGTTGCGATTGTTCCTACTACTATTGCAATCGGTACAAGAATAACTGCAAGAATTAATAAAAGCATTACAGTAACTGCTAATCCTTTTTTGTTCCAGAGAATCTTCTGCAGTTTAAGCATAAAATTGTATGTGGAGACTACAATGATTGTAGCCCAAATCAGTGCAGCTACAAATGGTGCAAAAACCCAGATACTACCAACGGTCAATAGTAAAATTATTATAACACTCAGTGTAATCTGAGTTAAATCTTTTTTAGAAAGATCGTTATCCATTAACTGCCTCACTTTTTTTATTTAATAAATATTCAGATTAAACTCATTGAAAATTTAATTAATTATCATTGTCCTGTCATTTTCTTTGGATCAAGTAATTCTTTTATCTGCTCTTCAGTTAATAATTTTTTCTCACGGATGAGTTCCAGAATTCCTTTTCCTGTTTCGAGAGCTTCTTTAGCAAGCTCGGTCGTCTTTTCATAACCCAGCACAGGATTAAGTGCCGTTACGATCCCAACACTCTGATTGATATATTTTGTCATCACATCTTGATTTGCCGTAATTCCATCGATACAACTTGTGCGGAATGCTTTCATTGTATTCGTGAGGAGCTTCTGCGATTCAAGAATTGCAGAGATTGCTAAAGGTTCATAAGCATTTAACTGAAGCTGCCCGGTTTTTGCTGCGATTGTTACAGCCACATTATTTCCCATTACTTTGAATGTAACGAGATTCATAAGTTCCGGCATTACCGGATTAACTTTTCCCGGCATTATGGAAGAACCTGGTTGTAAAGCAGGAAGATTAATTTCAAATAATCCTGTCCGAGGTCCTGAAGCTAACAAAATTAAATCACTTGCAATTTTTGATAATCTGACAGCGAGTGTATTTAATGCATTCGAGTATTCAACAAATGAAGAAAGATCGGATGTAGCCGCAATTAAATCTGTTGCGGGAACAATTTTCTTTCCTGTCAATTCTGCAAGATGCTTAGCACAATTCTGTACGAAACCTTTTTGAGCAGTCAATTTAGTTCCGATTGCAGTTCCACCCATATTAATAACATATAAATTTTCTTCTGCTCTTTTTAGTTCACTTATTGATCCTTTGAGCTGTGATGCAAATGCGTTAAACTCTTGCCCTAATGTCATCGGAACTGCATCTTGCAATTCAGTTCTGCCCATCTTCAAGATATTTTCAAATTCTTTTCCTTTCTTTTCGAAAGATGCGATCAATGAGTTTAGTTCGGGAATCATTTTATCGTTCATCAGAATTATAGCAACATGAAGTGATGTCGGATAGGAATCATTTGTTGATTGAGACATATTGAGATGATCGTGCGGTTCAATGTAAGCGTAATCACCTTTTTGCTTTCCGCTAAGTTCCAATGCTATGTTGGCAAGAACTTCATTGACGTTCATATTTGCGGAAGTACCAGCGCCACCTTGATAAAGATCAACTAAAAACTGATCGTGATATTTTCCAGCCAGAACTTCCTTGCATGCCTTTTCCACTGCATCAAGAACATATTTTGGCAAAGCTCCCGAATCATAATTCGCTTTTGCAGCAGCAAGCTTTACTAATACAAAAGCATTTACAAGTTCAGGATAATCTTTTGTTGTCTGACCGCTGATTTGAAAATTTTCTAAGGCGCGCATAGTCTGGACACCGTAATATGCATCATTTGGTATTTGCTTATCACCAAGCAAATCGTGCTCTATTCTGAATCCGCTGTCCTGTGCGAACAGGATTGCTGGTAAAAACATCAATCCAACGATGACTGATAAAAATATTTTTTTTATTGATAACATGATTGACTCCAATAAAATTTATAAAACAAATGAACTAATTATAAACGCAAAGATTGTTGTAGCTACAAGACACACAATTCCCGGAAGCATAAAACTATGATTGAGAAGATATTTTCCTATCTTCGTTGTGCCCGTACGATCAAATGAAACTGCTGCCAATACAGTTCCATAAGTCGGTAAAAAGAAAAATCCGTTTACAGCAGGATAAACTGCAATTAAAATCCACAACGGCATACCAAGTGCAACCGCAACGGGCATGAGTGTTACAACAGTTGCTGCCTGACTAAATAGTAACATCGAAAGTACGAACAGTCCAATTACAAGCACCCATGGTGATTGTTGAATTATATCAGAAATTCCACTAACAATTTCAACTCTATTTCCCTCAAAGAAAGATGAACCCATCCATGAAACTCCGAGAATAGAAATTATTGCAACAACACCGCCGTTCATGATACTCCCTTTCACTGCTTCTGCAGGTTTTGCTTTAAAGAAGATCATCATCAATCCTCCTGCTGCAAGCATAATAATCATTATTGCATCACCCATTTCCAGATGTTTGGTGATTGACTCACCTGCTGAAAATATTTCATAATCCGGACGGAGCTGCGGAAAGATGCCAATCATTACAACAACTACAATTGCACATAAAAATACAAATAGTGAATTTCTCGCATTACTAATTTTTTCTTTAGCTATTTCTACAGAGGCAGTCGTCTCTTGAATTTTACCAGTCTTTAATCTTTCCTGATATTCAGGATCGTCTTTAAGTTCTTTACCTTTCCAAGCAACAGATAAAATTCCCACAATTAATCCGAGTAATGAAGCTGGAATAATTACCATCATAATTTGAAGAAGATTTACATCATAAGAAACAAGTGCTGCTAATAAAGCAACAGTAGCAGCACTTATGGGAGAAGAAATTAATCCGTACATAGAAGCTGTCACACTTATTGATAAAGGTCTTTCAGGACGAACACCCGCTTTAGTCGATACTTCTGCAATGACCGGAAGCAACGCATATATGACATGCTGAGTTCCGCTTGCAGCAATTAAAACATAAGTAACAAATGGTGCAACGAATGTGATGTATTGAGGTTTTTTGCGCAATACTTTATTTGCGAACGATATCAAATAATCGAGCCCGCCAGCAGATTGCATAGAAGCTAATGCTGTTATTACGGCGATTATCATTCCAAGTACGATTCCAGGAGGTGAACCTGGCGGAAGTCCAAAGACAAATACCAGAACCACAAGCCCGATCCCACCCATTGTACCTAATCCGATTCCTCCGAGCCTTGCACCTATCACTATGCAAGTAAAGAGTATCAGGAGTTCAATCCACATCATGGTTGCACCTAAATTGAATTTTAAATAGTTAAATGATCACAAAGCTGATCGCTAAAAACTAATTGGGCTAAAGCCCTATTTTGTTTAGCGGGCTCATTAATTTCCCCGACCTGAAGGTCGGGGCTAATAGCCACGCACTTCAGTGCGTGGTTAATTAACCCGCCCAAGTTAAAATGGGTTTCAACCCGTAATAATATTAAATAAATGATTTTATTCATTGAATTGATCTCGGGATTAATACATATCAAAATATTCCTGAATTTTTACAGGATCATTGGTTGTTAATAATGCAAGTCTTAAAAGAACTCGTGCTTTGGATGGAATAAGTTCATACGAAGCATCGAATCCAAGTGCATCATCATCCAGTTCAATATTTCGTCCAACAAAACCTGTAAGTACACGAGCAGCTCGAACAACTACTACATCCTTACTCACTGCATACTCACAAGCTTCAACACAGGCTTTTGGCATATTGCCATTACCTAATCCACTTGTAACAATTCCTTTAGATCCAAAATCAACCGAAGCTTTAATCAAATCTCCGGGTGCATTTTCGTAGATAGCAATAATATCAACTCTTGGTAAGCTTGTTAATCCATCAACGCTGAACGGTGTTTGATAAGTAAATTTTTTATCAGGATAATCGAAAAAATTAATATCTCCATAATTTACAGTTCCCAACGGTCCAACACCGGGAGATATAAATGTTTCAACAGCAGTAGTGTTACTTTTAACAACAGCGCGAGCAGAATGAATTAAATCATTTGCAACAACCATAACTCCGCGATCCCAGGAATCTTTGCTTCCGGCAACTGCAACTGCATTGTAAATATTTAGCGGACCATCCGCACTCAATGCTGTTGAAGGTCGCATAGAACATGTAAGCACAACAGGTTTTTTAGATTTCAGAACAAGATTCAGGAAGTAAGCAGTTTCTTCCATTGTATCTGTTCCGTGTGTGATTACTATTCCATCAACATCATCCTGTTTTAATAATTCATTGCAGTGTTTTGCAAGTTTTAGCCATACTTCATCACTCATATCCTGACTACCGATATTTGAAATTTGTTCACCACTTACAATTGCGATTTCCTTAAGCTGTGGTACAGCATTAATTAATATTTCTACACCAACTTGCCCGGATTGATAACCTGATTGAACTTCAGTTGGTGCAGCCCCGGCAATTGTACCTCCTGTAGCAAGAATAACTACGTGAGGAAGATCTTGTGCAAAGAGATTAAATGAAAGTGCTACGACTATTAAGAAACCAAAATGTTTTTTCATGACATTACTCCTTATGTTTTTGAAAATATTTGATATTCAATAATTTTAAATCAATCGAAGTTTTGTAAAACAATTGACTATTTCTTTTCTGAACCAGTCTCTGATTTTTTCACCAATGGCAAATTCGCAGCAATACTCAGATCCACAACTAATTGCATCTGATTTTGTAACTGCATAAATTTTGCTGCGACGGTCGGTGATAAAGCTTCTGAGAATTTAGTAAAATACTCTTCATTCAGAGACACTCGATCACTCTGGAAATCAAACGCTTCTTTAATAAGTTCAGTAGCTTTTTCATCATTCATATTGTCATAATTTGCAGCAAAGTCTTTGATATTTGCTATTCTTTCACTGTTTAATTCATCAAGCTCTTTCTCCATTTCCCCATATATTGGCCAGAAAAGAGAAGACTGTTGATCTGTGAATTCCATAGTCTGAGTTATAATGGTTTTCTTATTTGTTTTTAATTCAGATTTTAGAATTTCGATGTAGCTGTCTGCATCCTGTGCATATAAAAAATTTACAGACATAAATACTACAATCATTAATAAATACTTCATGACATTATTCCTTTTATTTGATTTTTGATATTTGATTATTATTTATACAGAGGTTCATACATTTTACTTCTAATAAACTTTTCTAAATTCTTAGGTTTTTTAACACGGGCTAATCCGCTTCTGAAAATTTCTTCAGCAACTTTTATTGCAACATTTTTTGAAACTTCTCTTATATTTTTTATCGGTGGATAGATCAAACCTTTTTCAAAATCTTCATTTTTAATCTGATCAGCAACTGCTTCTGATGCAACCAAAAGCATTTCATCAGTAACTCGTTTTGCTTCAGTTGCAAAGATCGCCATTCCAAGTGCAGGAAAAATGAAGACATTATTTCCCTGTCCCGGTGTGTATGTTTTTCCATTGTATGTCACAGGTGCAAACGGACTTCCGCTTGCAAATATTGCTTTACCTTTGCTCCATTGGTATGCCTGCTCAGCAGTACATTCCGAATGAGAAGTCGGATTTGAATAAGGAAATATTATCGGTCGTTCATTTATCGAGCTTATATTTTCTATTACCTTTTGAGTGAAAGCTCCACCAACTGTACTAACTCCAATTATTGCTGTTGGTTTTATTTTCAGAATGCTTTCGGCAAAATTATTTGATGGTTCAGCATCGTGCGCAAAATGTTTTTGATGATCAGCAAGATCTGTTCTGGATTTGACGAGCAATCCATTCACATCAAACATCCAGATATTATTTAGTGCTTCATCTCTGCTCAAGCCATCTTTTTGAAATTTCTTGACAAGCATATCTGCAATTCCAAATGCTGCAGCACCAGCACCAAGAAATAAAAATTTCTGATCTTTGAAAGATTTTTTTAACAAACGACTGATAGCAATAAATCCGGCAACTGCAATTGCAGCCGTTCCCTGAACATCATCGTTGAAGGTACAAATTCTTTCACGGTATTTTTCCAAGATTCTAATTGCATTCACTCCGGCAAAGTCTTCCCACTGAATACAAATCTTCGGATAAACTTTTGTGATAGCTTTTACGAATGCTTCAACAAAATCATCATATTGCTTCCCTTTAATTCGTTTCTGTTTTAGTCCCGGATAAAGCGGATCATTTAAAAAATTTTCGTTATCCGTTCCGGCATCAAGAATAATCGGAAGAGTATGTTCAGGCGGAACACCAGCACAAGCAGTATAAAGAGCAAGTTTTCCAATCGGAATTCCCATTCCGCAAATTCCAAGATCACCAAGTCCAAGTATTCTTTGCCCATCAGTGACAACTGCAAATCTCACATCCTTAACCGGCCAGTTTTTCAAAATTGATTCAATTTTATTTTTATTTTTTATTGATATGAAAAGTCCTCTCGGTCGTCTCGCAATGTGACCCAAACGCTGGCAGGCTTCTCCAACCGTTGGTGTATAAACCAATGGCATAAACTTAGCAGGATCACTTATAATAGTTTTGAAAAACAATGTTTCATTTGTATCGAGCAATCCAGTCAGATAGATGTACTTGTTGATTGGTTTATTTAAATTGTCAACCTGACCTTGAACACGTAAAATTTGTGTTTCCATAGATTCAACTTCATCAGGAAGAATTCCATCTAACCCGTACTTTTTCCTTTCTGCTTTAGAAAAAGCAGTTCCTTTATTCCGTCGGGGATTGTATATCAGCGAATATCCTTTAAGCTCTTTCATCGGATTTGTTGTAATTATTTTAAATACATTTATTAGAAAAAGAACTCTCTCTCATCTCTCTCTTAAAAGAGAGAGTCTTATTATCAGTAAAACAATCTATATCTTAATTTTGACCTTACACCGTACCAATTAATGTGAAGTCATAAGTTTTCATAAGCCCTTCTCTTTGCAAGAGAAGGGTTGGGATGAGTTCCACACTAAAGAAAATTTAAAAGAGTATTTCAATTATCATATAAATTTTTCATTAGTTCGTTTTCATAAATTGTTAAAGATTCATCAATGCTACTATCACAGGTCCCCATGCAGTTAATAAAATATTTCCGAGTGCGTAAGGAACTGTATAACCAAGCACAGGTAATTTACTGTTTGCATTTTCCTGTACTGCTTTAAGTGCTGCTGTCATAGTTCCAGCGCCTGATTGAGCACCAAGCAGTATTACCGGATTAATTTTTAGTATGAACCTACCAACTAATAATCCGAAAATATGTGGCACGACTGCGACAATGACTCCGGCAAATAATAATCCAATTCCAGTTTGATGTAATCCTGAAATAAAACTTGGACCTGCTGAAAGACCAATAATGCCAATGAATGCTGCTAATCCAACTGTATCAAAAATCCATAAAGCTGGTTCAGGAATTCGCCCAAACTTTGGTGTTTTAGATCTAAGCCAGCCAAATATTAATCCCATTACAAGTGCTCCTCCACTTGTGGTTAGTGTAATTGATATTCCTGCTATAGTAATTGAAATCAATCCAACTAATCCTCCAATGACAATTCCTAGACCGACAAATATCATATCAGTTGCAGGTGAGTTGCTATCAAGATATCCAATAATTTTTGTTGCACGATCAACTTCCTCACGAAGCCCGGAGATTTTTAGTACATCGCCCCGATTCACAATTGTTTCCGGCGAGAATGGAATTTCCTGACCTGTTCGAATCAACTTGTGCAGTTTAACTCCCTGACCATATTTCATTGCAATATCACTCAAAGATTTACCAATTAAATTTTTATTTGTCACAATTAGATCCCTGTAGAGAATTGGAAAGTCTAAAAGTTCTCGATCCATAATTTCCGTTCCGATGTCATTAATCTTTTGGAAAAAAACCTGATACCTTGCCATTACAGCAATCACATCTCCCGATTTCAAAATTGTATTTCCAATCGGTTCGATAATTATACCATTTCTGCGAATCCGGTGAATAAAAATCCGAAAGCCGGTAATACTTTTTTCTAAATCATCAATTGATAATCCCGACCATTTTTCATTTGTAATTTTGAAAGCCCGAAGCCTCCAGTCTTCAAAAGCTGAAGCTATTCCGTCATCTTCTTCTTCAGATTTTCCTAAAAGTTTTTTTTCAAGCTCACGACTTTCTGTTCTTAAATTTATTTTCATAAGTTTTGGAGCGAGTGAAGAAAGAAACCAAACAAGAATTGTTGTTCCAACGAGATATGTTACAGCATAAGCAACAGGAATATTATTTAACAAAATTGTTTTCTGTTCAAGCGTGACAGGAAGACGCTGAATTGATTCGCTTGCTGTTCCGATGACAGTTGATTCAGTAAAAGCACCTGCTAATAGTCCTGCAGCAGTTCCAACATCAAATCCCATAAGCTTTGACATTATGAATGCTGTGAGTAAACAAGTAACGCAGATAACAACCGTAAGTATAAGTTGAGGCACAGCATCTTTCTTTAATCCCCGGAAAAATTGAGGACCTACTTTGTAACCTGTTGCAAATAAAAACAAATCAAAGAAAATAACTTTAACGGTAGGATGAATCTGAATATCGAATTGACCGATTAACACACCAGCAAATAAAGTTCCGAGCACAGAACCTACTTTAAAATTTCCAATTCTTATTTTGCCAATAGCAAAACCAAAAGCGAGAGTTAGGAAAAGAGCTAACTCAGGATGCTGCTGAAGTATTTTGACAAATTCATTCATAAAATCTCAAAGTGTTAGAAGTTTTTTTAAAAGTAATAGCTTATATAAATTCTGGAATAAATAAATTTAAAAGTCTGTTCATATTCCTGTGGTTCTATAAATTGAAGAAAATTTTCAATACCAAGTGTAAAATCATTCCGGTTATAAAACGCAATATTAATATTTCCTGAAAACACCGGTGGTTTGGCATCGTTAAATCTCCAGTCGTTTGAAATGAGTGTGCCGCCCAATCCAACACCAAAAGGAATGTGAATCCAATTACGTAAGTCAATGCTAAGTGCAAGTCCGAAGTTATACTGAAACTGGCTCTGATTTTCAGCAGCGTAGAATTCACCAAATCCTCCGGATAGTTTAGTAACCAATCCAAAGACATCACTAAACCGGACTGCAAATCTCAAATCCGTTTGCGTAGTCAGGCTTTGATAATCAGTAACAATCTGCTTGTTAATAATAGTGTCTATTTGAGTGATGGTAGTATCAGCACCACCAAAGATGTCAATAAAAGTTAGATCAGTTGTGTTAAGTGATATGCTTGCAGAAAACATAAGATCTTCGTTTTCGGCAATCCTGAATAACCAGCCAATATTAAAGCTGGATGCTGCTGATACACCTTCCGAAGCAAAGGATAAAAAATTGTTTCCTAATCTTGCAAGCCCAAATGCTTTTATATTTACTGCCGCCCAGTTTCTGATAGCGTATTGGAATTCTACTCCACCTGTTGAGTAGAATATATCCGGTTCAAATTTTATGGTTCTATTAAACTCGCCAATTGTGATAGGTATTTCAGTCTCAACCATTTCAGCGATACCGAAACCAAGATGAAATTTAGTACTTACAAAAGGATCGTCAACGTTTGATATTGATGTAAAAACGTGATTACCGCGCGATGGTAAATAAGTTGTATCAGAACTTTGTTTTAAGACTTCAGTCGAATCAGATTCTTGTGCGAGACATCGTAAAAAAAATGGAGTGACTCCATTTAGGAATAATAATAATAAAAGTAGTTTGTTTATTTCTTTCATAGTATTAAAATTTTAAAGTGGTATCAAGATTCCGGTACTCAACCTCAAACCGGTACTTTTAAAGTTTGACAAATATATTTCTGTGTCTGACTCGTTTTCATCCGATCGTATATTAATAAGACCCTGAATGTATCTCAGCTCAACGAAGAGTGATGGTCCACCTATTGGAATTTTATATCCAATATTGAAGAACGCAAGTGCATCATAGTTTATGAATTTATCTTTTATGTCTTTTTCCTGCGATTCATATTCTAGTTTTGCGCTGCTTAATAATTGAGCGCTTAAACCACTGCCTACAAAAAAATTTCCAGCATTTACTTTGAACATCAGACCAAGTCCAAAATAGTTTTGCTTAACTTTAAATTTTAATGTAGTATCTTCTAATCCTTCTTCGAGATGTATATCGATTGTTGATCCACGTTGTTCAAAAGAGGGCTCAAGTGAGATTACAAAATCGGTTGATGGATGGAAATCTAAATTTGCACCAGCAGCTAATCCTCTGATATCGCCATATCCGGCATCTTCTGGTGGATTGCCGCCAAAGCTGGAATTGTTGACGCCACCCCAGAGTGATAGCTGAACCTGGGCGAATGAATTGTTGCCAAGGATAAAAATAAAAAAAGTTAAGGCTATAAAATTTTTAATCATAATATTTTTAACTAACTACATTTTATTATTTGAATTTATCTTCTTCTTCCACTTCCTCTGTTAAAACTTCTGTTTTGTGTTGTTCTTTGTTGATTAAAAGAATTGGTTCTCTGGTTTCCTTTTTCTCTTGAGTTATATTGTTTGTTTAAATCCTGTTTATTCCTATCGAAGGAGGATTTGTTTTTATTATTCTCAACATTTGACCAGTTATTTCCATCCCTGGACTGCCATTGGTTGTTATCTTTTTTGTAAACATTCCCGTTTTTATCAGAAAAAACATTATTCTTATCATTCGTATTTACTCTGTTCCTTTGAACATCGCCCGTGGAAACATTATTTCTTTGTCTGTCCATAGTAGAAAGATTGTTTCGCTGTCTGTCATTAGTATTAATGTTCTCTCTGCTCTCTCGGTTATAAATATTCCTGTTTCCTTCACCCAACTGATTAATGCGTGGGTTGTTTTGTGCGTAGTTGTAACCAGCATAAAATCCCGCTCTTCTACCGTGATAATACCCATGATGGTAGCCAGCATGATATCCTCCGGCTCCCCCAATATCCTCCGTAATATGGATAAGAACTAAAACCAATAGAAAACCAGCCATAAGGTCCGCCGAAACTCATTCCAAAACCGAAACTCCATCCCATATAAGGGTTGTAGTGAACTGAAAATCCGTAGGTGACAGGACGAGGATAATAGTACGCTCCATACCAGGGCTGATAGTAATAACCTGTTCCATAAATAACAGTTCCACCATAAACATAAGACCCGGTGTAGCCGGGATAGTATCCAACATAAACAACTTCAGGAGTGGAATCGTACACATAAACATATTTTGTATTATAAACCGGTGAGTCAGGAGTCATTTCATAAATCTTATCAGGAACTTCATCAGCAACTTTCCATGGACCTTTCGGACTATCAGAAACAAACCAGGTTGCATTATCACAACAGTAATATTTATCATAATATTTGATTACACTTTTATCTGTATTCGTAGCATAATAAAGATCTGACGTTGATAATTGTTCGAACTTTGGTTCACCGTCATAGTTAACTTCGAGCTTTGTGCTGCGATCAACTTTAGCTGTTTGAGGTATTTGAGTATCAAGTATTGCATCCTTCGATTCCTGAGTACCAGGAACATTAGTAAGTACATTACCCATATCCGAATCAACTGGAATTTTAGCAAAGTCTGCCGGCAGGTTTTCAGGCTCAATATATTTCCAGGGACCTTCAAGGGATTTTGATTGAAACCATCTTCCTGAAATCAGAATAAAATAAGTTTGTGAAGTAAGATCCATTAAGATATCGCTGTCAGTATTTTCAACAAACAAAAGTGAAGTACCTTCTATTGAAGCGAGTTTTGGTTCCCCAGTCGTTACGATTAATTCTGCCGGCTTGGTTCTTACAATAATCTCAGGTTTAACTTTGATCGTATCGGGATCTATGTTCTTATATTCATCAGGATTTTTCTTCAGAATGAATTCAATTAACTCATCAGGAATTTCCTCAGTGAATTCATATCCATCGTAAACATTTTCCGATTCATACCATAGAACTCCGCCTTTCAGATAATACATCTCTTCCCAATTATCTTTTACAATGAAGAACGGAGTATTGATCACCATTTCATAATCTGTGTCTTCCAGCTTTTTAAATTTTGGTTCACCATCTATGGTAATTAACACTGAAGGTGTTGTTACGTGGATTATTTCAGGAGGGTCGTTCTTGAAATTTTCTTTTGTAGTACTTTTGTCATCTTCCAAACTGGCAATCAATTGATCAATTGTAATATCTAACTTCCATTTAGGAATTTCCTCACTTAAAAATTTCTTCAGCTCTTCAATTTTTGTTGAATCCTGATTCGGAAATTTTGCGTCTGTAACCATGACTTCATCAAGTGAAATTTCTCTTGTATCCCGATCAGTTAAAATTTTAGTTTTTACCCAGACTGCACCAAATATGGGTTCTTCCTGTTTTGGTGATTTTATCATCACTGCAGAACGGAACTCGAGATTTACTTTATCAAATGATTCTACCTGCGGTTGATATAGTGTAATCACTGTTCCTGATGGATGAGTAATTTCCTTTGGCCATTCCTGAGAAAAGACTTCTGAACATAAAATCAGAAGGACACAAGATATTATTATTGAATACTTCATTCTTAATCTCATTTGATATTTTCTTTCTCCCAATTTCTGACTTTAACCCGGGCTTCGTTGAATAATTTTTCGTAATTACCAATACATACTTTGTAAGTAACCTCTTCTCCAACAGCTTTCCACAACCTGTCATAAAGATGATAAACATAAAGCTGCTTTTCCTGTTTATCAGGTGCAACGTTATCCGTTCCGAATAAAAATCTGTCCGGATATTTCTTAATTAAACCCGCAGTACGTTCAACAGAAGTATCATTTTGCATTATCCATTTTGCAACTTCATCCCATGAAATATCAAAATAAAGATTTTTGCAATCGGGATCCTGAAGAACCTGATCCAGTTTTTTTGCCATATCTTCAACCGGATGAACAATTCTTCCCAAACCACAGTGTGCCCAGATTGTAGTGGTGTTAGGATGTCTCTTGATTAGATCAATCATTCCTGTGAGATAATTTGGCTTTCCCGGTTTCGGGAATGGATTATCAATATCATTGTGAATAAGTACGAGCAATCCGCTTTCAGCACAGAACTCAAAAATTCTATCGAGCGCCGGATCGTAATAGCTTGCAACGTCACCGGAGATTTTTGATGATACAAATTCTTTATGAATAGTAAACTCTCCGATTCCTGTAAACACTCCCGGAAAAGTTTTTAAAACTCTTTTGATATGATCAACTGCGTACATATCGGTGGGATTAAATCCTGTTATCATCGGGTCGAGACGTTTTTGCTTTTCTTCCGGAAGAGATGTGTACATCATTGCGATAACTGCATCAGTGAACGAATAATAATAAAGTGGTGCATCAGAATCGAGATAATATGTCGGAGCTATATTTTCTGTCACACGATAAGACCATTGCTGTTGAAGTGGAATACCAAATAAAGTCGAACGACCGACTTTATTTCCCATAATTGAATCAACATAAAAGTTTATATCAATTCCTTCCTGAATGTAGTTTGTTATGTGAAAGTGTGAATCATTGAATAAATAATCATCGCTGGATTGTCCTTTAGTCAGCATTAATACTCCAAATACGAGCAGAAGTATTATCGTGTAAATAAACTTCAGAGAGACCGGGAACGTTTTATTTTTCATTTAAAATTTTCCTTTTGCCTTTATTCAGTTAATCAAAATAGAAAATCAATTCCTGTTGAAATAGTTGTGCCTGTCTGTCCACCAATATAGAAACCAAATGATGAAGATGCCGGAGATTTGTCAACATATATTGCATGCAGATTTAATCTTAAGCTTCTTGACCCCGAAGGATACCAGTTAATCCCTCCTACAATATCCCATGGTTTTCTCTGGAAGTCATCAAAAATCCATGAAGTTGCACCATAGATTTGAATTGCTTTCGGAATAATTTCATAAGAAGCTAATGCATAAAAACCATGATCATAAATGGAAGAAGGCACTTCACTAATATCTATTGAAGGATTGGCAACTGCTAAATCAAATTTGGACAGATTTCTGAAGTAGTATTCCACCTGAAGATGCAAACCATTTATTTTAATCCCGGCATCAACGGCAGCCTGATCAAAATTAGCTTTAAGTACTGTAACACCATCTGCGAGAGTATTGGTTTCATACAACAACAAACCATCAGAGACTTTTACTTGTGTTTCAGCGGAAGCAGCGTTTAACTGCGACTGACGATCCTCACGACAGTGAGTGAAAGAAACACCGAACCTTGTTGCTAAGGTTTTATGAAGTTCAAAATCTCCATAACCACCTCGTGGTCCAAATTCTCCAGTTGTTGGCATCCACCAGATACTTGCACTTGAACTTAGGTCGCGAGTCATCTGACTTGCAGTTATACCAAGCTGGCTCAAATTATTTCCAACCATTACCCAGTATCTGAGTTTTGCAGTTGGTTCACCTGTAACCCATGCACCTGCAGTAAATCCAGGTCTGAAAAATTCTTCCGCTAATAATCTGTCACTTGATAAAAAATACGGCCAAGGTCCTTGCATGGAACGGGTTCCTAAATTCGGAACAATACCCACTCCAAGAGTTGCAGCTTTGTGTGCAGCATACTGAAGATTTCCGAATAACAGAACTTGATTGGTCGCGGCAAGTCCCCAAATTGAAATTGTATATCTAAGTTTGGGTGTATAAAAAAAACCTGAGAGCCACACAAAAGTTCTATGCCACCAGATATCATTTCTTGTATCTGCAATTTTTGTTCTTCCAAGATGATCTTGAAATTCCTGTTCACCGGGCATTTGATTAATATATCTTGCAAGTCCATATACACTAATGTTAAGACTTGCTAAATCAGTTTTAAAAATTGTAAATCCTTTTCCGGGAGTAAACTCGCCAGCAGTTGTATTTTCAAATGTCCTGTCCTCAACAATGCCTACAAATACACCTTCGGAACTCATTGTTGAATCAAATTCGATTGGAGCTTCATCCTGTGCATTAGTGATTCCAGAATAAAATAAAATGGTGAGTAAAGTGAATAATAGAACCGTAAATAAATTTCTCATAAATATTCTCTCCGGATTCATTATTAAAATAAAGAGGCTCTCTTTTCAAAACCTATCAAAGTCAAATCTTGTCCCGTAAGAAGCAGCTTACTCAATTGAGTAGCCAATCGGTTTTAAGACAGCCCCATTTAAAAAGTTATTTCAAACGCAATTACTGCTTTGGTTGAATTAAATACGGATCAACCTTTAACTGTTCAATTACATATTTAATAGCCAATTGACCTTTTACACTATTCCCTGCTTTGTCAAGTGGTGGTGAAACTACAGCGATACCAAATTTTCCTGGTACTACTGCAATTAAGCATCCACCAACTCCGCTTTTTGCTGGAACTCCAGTGTTGTAAAACCAGATACCTGAATCATCATAGAGACCAGCGGTTGACATTACAGGAAGAGTGTACATAACAGTTTCCGATGATACAACTTTCTTTTTTGTAACGGGATTAATTCCACCATTTGCTAAAGTTGCAGCCATAATTCCAGCATCTTTTGCGTTGACATTGATTGCACACTGCTTTGTATAAATGTCTGTCGCCTCAACAGGATCAAAATACATTCTTCCATAAGCTAATAACAGATGGGCGATCGCCTGGTTGCGTAAATTATCTCCGGCTTCACTTATATAAACCGGAACATTAAGTCCAAGTTGTCGTCCTGCAAAGTCACTATGCACTTGAAGAATGTGTTTCCATTTTGCTGATGAATCTGCACCAGCAATCAAACTTGTTGCTGCAATTGCGCCTGGATTTACAAGAGGATTAATTTCTTTTCCTCTCATTCTCTCGACTGCAGTAATTGAATTGAATACTTCGCCGGTTGCATCGACACCAATTTTATCCTGGACAGCCTGATGCCCCTGTTCTTCAATTACCTGTGCCATCGTGAATACTTTGGAAACACTTTGAATCGATACCATAGATTTAATGTCACCAGCAGTATAAACCTGACCATCAACGGTTACGAGAGCAATTCCGAAAATATTCGGATCAACTGTTGCAAGCTCCTTGATGTAATCGGCATTAGCACCTTCTTTTACATCTTTGAATTTATTGAATGCTTCATTCAGAACTTTTTCAATATTTGCTTTAGAAAGATCCTGTGAATACAAAAAGGAAGTACCAGTTAACAACAATGCAAATAGCACTATTGCCATTAATCTTATGTGAACAAAAAACCTTTTCATTTTATTACGCTCCTTTAGTTAATTACTTTATTAGAATAAAATCTTGTGCGAAAAATTATATTTGAATGAGAATTGAAGTTTCAGAATATCAGAAGTCTTTAAATATTCTTCCGGATATTCTTGTCCTGCCTCAAGGTTATTAAAATTATCACGGTTACCATATTGCAATTCAGCTACCATCATAACATTTTCTACCGGGTAATAGATTAAGTTACCAATAGCATAATTACCCATTTTGAATGCACCATAGCTCTGTCCGTTAGTATTATCCATACTCAGCATCGAATAACCGATTGCTGTAGCAAATTTGTCACTCCAGTTATGCTCGAGGAAAGCAACAACACCGAGCAAAGGAATTGCAACACCTTTTACTGGTTTTTCAGGATCATTTGTTGTTTCGATTCCAACATCTACGGTTGCATCATTCATATAATTTTGAACACCAGCTCCGTATAAAACTGAAAGTCGTGCTATATCATTCTGTGTTATTTTAATATTCGAGCTGAGGTTCAGTCCCCAACCAATTGCATCTCCGCTTAAATCAATCGAATCAGCGCCCTGATCTTTCCATTTCATATATCTTACGATTCCGGCAAGTTCAACGTATCCCCAATCATGTGCAGAGCGATATTCCGCAGAAAAATCCGGGACTGGAAACTGTGCATCTATATTTTGCTGCTGAAGTATTTCACTATACACTCCTCCATCAGCACTAGCACCCGGTCTTTCAAGAGCAAACGTTAAACGTGTATCGCCTTTAATCGGCATATAACGGAATTGAATGTTCCTGAAAAATGCCATACCATTTGGACCCCAGTACTCAACAGTATTTGGGAAAACATCAATGTCCATAAACGGTGACCAGTACTGACCTACACCAATGCAGCCAAGTTCACCGTAAGCATGGCGAAGTCGGATTGTAGTTTGACCAGCATCAACGCCGGTTCCGAATAATTCCCATTCAAACTGAGTGAATAGTTCTCCTAAACCAGTTTGTGTGCTGCTTTTTACACCGAATCTGGTTTGACGGACGCTGAAGTATGCGTTGCCATCAGTGCCATATTCATTTTCGTAAGTTGGGAGTTTAGTTGGTCTAACTACATCATACCAGTCAGGATGAATCTGCTTGAAGTCATAACCTATATCAGTCATAGCAAATCCGTAAACCTGAAACCAGTTTTTATCCTGTGCTTGCAGGTTGACTGCAATAGCCGCAATGATAATATTTAAAAATAGAAGTCTGTAATTAGTCATAGTTCTTCCTTTCAGTAATTAGTTAGAAAATTTTGCTCATCAATATTTGTGTGATTTTAAAATATCAACAGATATATTTTTTCAATTTAAATTTTTCGCAAAACTAAATTTTATCAGATCCAATAAAGCCGCACTATCTACAGGTTTTCTGAGATACGCGAGTGCACCATGATTTTTGGCTGCGACTCTCGAAGTCTGTTCATCATACGCTGTTATTATTATTATTGGAAGATTAAAACCTTTCTTCCTCAAATACCCCATAACTGAACAACCATCCATACCTGGCAAATGCATATCAAGAATAAGTAAATCATTTGTACCAGCTTTGTAATTTTCCAGAAATTTCTCCGCACTCTCAAATGCGCTGCATTTTAAACCCGCAGATTTGAGCAGCATCAGAAATCCATCTCTTACATTCTGATCATCGTCAACAATATGAATCATATACATAAACTAATTTTTATTAGTAAAAGATTAAAAACCGACGCCGCCCCCAATACTGATAATTGGATCCCAATCTTCATACGGCGAGTTTTCATCCTGAAGCACATCAAACAGAACTTCAACATAAACCGCTGCATTCGGACCAACCTGCTGAACAAATCCGCCGCCTAAAAGCAGGAACGGAACCCAGTTTCTATCAGATTCCCATTCTTTACTGAGCGGATTATAAACGGGTGTATCATAACTTTCATAAGCAAATTCTGAGTGCAGATAAAGTTGATATACCGGACGGAATCTTGCAAAAACACTTGCGCCGTAATTATGTGAGCTAAAATCAGGATTGTCATAATTGTAATAGGAATACAGCAATTTACCACCCAAAGAAAATTTAGGTGAAATTTTATAACCGATAATAGGATTTACACTTAAATAAAAGTAGTCCTGCCAAAAATTAAACCCAACAGTTCCTCCATAATACCATTTGCTCGGTCCTGATGATGTGGGTGGTACTTCGGGTTGAGTTTCTTGTTCAACAATTACTGAATCTTTTTCAACTTTCGAAGAATCCATTTCTTGCGCGATCGAAAAAGAGCAAAAAGCAAATAGAAGAATTACTACAAAGTATTTCATTTTTTATCTCCTTGAATATTTTGTGATGAAATCTATCTGAATTGGATTTTGCAGTAAATAGGTACTTAGTCCTATTCGTAGAAAATTAGAATTAAGGAAAATGTGAGAAAAGATTATTTAGAGTTGTTCGGGATTAAGGTTCTTAAGCTTAATTTATCTGCCATATAAATCATTTCGGGAACTGTCTTTACTCCAAGCTTTTCAGTAATTTTCAGTCTATGATTCTTTACCGTGTGTTCTGCAATTCCCAGCTCGCTGGCTATCTGTTTATTAAGCATACCGGTAATTACGTGTCTGAAAATTTCATATTCTCTGGCAGTTAGAGAACTTACCAGCGATTTAATTTTATCAATTTCAGAATACTTGATATTTAAAGTTAAACTTCTGCTTAATGCTTCTTCTATTGCATTAATCAAATTCCTCTCATCAATTGGTTTTTCCAGAAAATTTATTGCGCCTTTCTTAAGTGCTTCAACACTCATAGGAATATTGCCGTGCCCTGTAATGAAAATTATAGGGAAGGATTCAAATCTCATTTCAATTTCAGTTTGCAGTTCAAGTCCCGTTTTTCCTCCAAGAATTACATCAAGAATAATGCAGCCCGGACCAATGTGATTTGTCTTCTCAAGAAATTCTTCAAAACTAATAAAACTTTCAACCTGATAACCAGTTGATCCTAGAAGCAATGCGAGGCTTTGTCTTATTTCCTCATCATCATCAATTAAAAATATTTTACAATCGGATTTATTCATCTTTAAAAATTTTCAGACTGAATGAAAATTCCGCACCACCATCTTTTTTGTTCTCTGCCCAAATTTTCCCGTTATGATCTTCAATTATTGAGCGGCAAATTGCCAGACCAATTCCCATCCCTTCAATTTTTGAAGTTACGAACGGTTTAAAAACAACATCCTTTATTGATTCATCTATTCCTCTGCCATAATCACGAACAGAAATAATAACATTTTCTTCTTTGAATGTTTGGTTAATATCAATAGTTTTTTTTGATGCGCCATCCCGTTCTATAGATTGTGATGCATTGAAAATAAAATTAAGTAAAACCTGCTGGATCTGAATTCTATCAGCAAAAATGTAAATAGGTTCATTTAAAATATGCAAAAAAATATTCGTGGATTGTTTTCTCGCCTCGCCGCGAATAACTGCTACTGTCTCTTCGATAAGAGAATTCAATTCAGTTTTTTCTTTTGGTCTGTTTTCAAGTTTCATCATTCCGCGAATGGTATGTATTATGGAGGCGCCTCGTTTATCATTATCAACAATTCGTTGCAATATCTGTTTCAATAATTCGGGAGTTGCATTATTTGAGTTTATAAAATTAATTCCAGCCTGTGCATTACTCAAAATAGCAGTTAATGGCTGATTCAATTCGTGAGACAAAGTTGCTGTCAACTGACCAAGCCTCAGAATTCTATCTTCATTAACAAATTTCCTGTATTGGTTTTCGGTTTCTATAACTTTTTGAGTCATAACCTTTTGATTTTTATTTAACCTTATCAGGCTAACTATCAACAATGATTGAAAAATAATAAAAAGTAATACTAAACCTATAATCCATTTGTATTGTTCAAAGAAACTAACTTCTTTAAACATTATTTTGCTTCCCGGAGGAATATTTTTGGAGTATTGAATATTCCACCGTTTCAATTCTCTCCAATCGAAAACAGTTTCATAATAATCATCCTGGGTTGCCTCAAGTGAATTTGGATCAACTCCGTTTAATACCTGCACAGCAAATTCACCTGTCTTCAACCCTGCTTTTCCGAAACTTAAAATATAACCTCCAACCGATCCCTCTCCGAATCCCATATCGCTGTAAGCGAATACGGGTGAATTTGAATTACTGCTTATTAATCTGATAGCTTCCGGATTATGGTAATTAACGTGTTTGTAATCAGAGTTAAAGGATGGAACAAATATTAAACTGTTTTCCGGAAACTTATTTACCATATGAATAATTCCATCCATCGATAAATCTGTTAAAAACAAGAATTTTCTGTTACTTACTTTTTTAGCTGAAACAGAAGCAATCGATAACATAAACTTATCAAATTTTGAAGTACCGGAGATAAAATAAACTGACTTTGTTTTCGGAAAAACTGATAGAGCAGTGTTCAACATTTTATCAATATTCATTTTCATCCCAACAATAGCAGTCTTTTCATTAAGCTTAATATTTGATGTATAACCAAAATCCGAAAAATCCAGATCAACAGAGATTGTGGGTAGTTTAAGTAAATAATCTTCAGCATACTTTTTTATAATATCAATACCATTTCTTCCTACGACGATTAATAAATCTATAGCAATATCTTTATACTTCTCATTATATCTGGCGAATTTCATTTCAATAGATGAACTATCAATTTGGTATTCAATGTCAAAGTATTCCGTATGAATATCGAATCCATCACCATATTTTTCTTGTAATTTTTGTCTTATCCCATTAAGAATTGGCTGGTATGCAGGTTGAGTCGGTGAAAGAGCAAGTAAAATTAGTATGGTTTTATCTTTAGCTGATTGATCAGCGAACAAACTTGTACAGCTAATTATTATAAAAATAGTAACTATTAAGAATCCAAAGGATTTTCGCATGATACAAAACAATACATAATGTCTAATTGAAAATAAATGACTTCGAAAAATTAAGAAGTTTTCAGTGAAAATTTTTTTAAAAAATTAACTTATAGTATTTGGTTATCATCAGCTTATTAAGTTTCTTTACTGATGGATAAATACTTTCCAATTAATATCCCGATAATCACCGTAAGATAAAGGTTTCCAAACAACGCAAGAAAAATTGAAAGGGTTCTGGCAATCGGGCTGATAGGTAGTACATCCCCGTACCCGGTAGTTGTTATGGTGATATAACTGAAATATAAAAATTGATGAAACTGACTTACATAACCGGTAGTTAATGAAAATGCTTCAGGTTCAAAAAACATAATAACTGCTGCAAGGATAGCACCACAAAAACCAAATAAAACGTAAACTGCGACAGCGCTTACAATCAACTGAGTATCAACTTCTTTACTTTTTACGATCTCAATTAACAGATTGACTGCAACAAGAACCAAATACAATATGAACAAAATTCTATTGATAAGTTCTATGTCTGTATTCTCAGTAATAGCTACAATTAAGTTTACAATTATAATCAGGTAACCAGCTTTACCGAGTTTTCGCAATTTAACTCTGCTTTTTTTCAATGTCAGAATTGCTGAAAGAAGAATAAGCGATAAGAATAAAAAATTAATGTACCCGGCAGACTGTGCATTCCCGTAGTATGGACAGACAATAATCATAAGCAGTATGCTTAAGATCAGAGAGATTTGTGGTTGATCTGAAATAATTTTTAATGATTTCATAATAAAACTTTATCAGTGTAATAAATTCCGCGTGCAGAAAAATTATCTATTTATCATCTCAACTGCGCACATCAATTTTTTTCTTTACCTCTTCAATTGTTTTTTTATTGGTAAGGACAAGAAGAATGTCCCCCTGCTCAATTAAAGTTCCACCGGCAGGAACAACATATTGTTCATTACGATTAATCATCACTATCAGGCTTTCCTTCGGCAGACCAAGTTCAACAATTGATTTTCCAACCAAAGGTGAATTATCACTAATCATAAAATCGTAAAGATCGTTAGTATCGCCGGGTTTCGATTCAAATTCAATTGGCGAATATAATTTTTTAGGAAATGGTGCATCCACTTTAAGAAGTTTTGCAACAAATGGTAAGCTGCCTCCCTGAATAACTGCTGAAGTTAAAACAATAAAGAAAACTATGCTGAAAATTACATCAGCATATTGCACTCCTGCTAAGAGTGGAAATGTTGCCAGAATAACAGGAACTGCACCTCTTAATCCAACCCACGAAATAAACACTTTTTCTTTTAATTCTATTTTAGTGAAAAGCATACCGAAAAACACTGAGATGGGTCTGGCAATAAACATTAGCACGGCTGAAAGTACCAAACCTGCTAAAGCAATTCCTAAAAGTTTTGAAGGGAAGATCAGCAATCCTAAAGTAAAAAACATTACAATCTGCGAAAGCCACGCCATCCCATCAAAAAAACGTTTCAAACTTTTTTTATGCAGAAATTCTTTGTTCCCTATTATCAAGCCGGCAAGATAAACAGCAAGAAAACCGCTCCCTCCAATCAGATTCGTTAATGAGAAAACCATTCCGGCAAATGCTAAAAAGAGTACCGGATATATTCCTTCATAATCAAATTGAATTTTATTGATCAGATAGGTGATAACTTGTCCCATAGCAATTCCCACAAGACCACCGATGCCGAATTGCTTTATGAATAATAAAACAAGGCTGAAAAAATCTGAAGTTGGTTCCATGATTAACTGGATAAAACCAATTGTCAGAAAAATTGCCATCGGATCATTGCTGCCTGATTCAAGTTCGAGCAAGGGTTTGAGATTTTTTTTCAGGCTTACATTTTTTGACCGGAGTATATTGAAAACCGCGGCGGCATCTGTTGATGAAACAATGGAGCCTAATAACAGACCGTATTTCCAATCTATTTCCAGAAAATAAGAAGCTGCAACACCAACAATGATCGCAGAAATTAATACTCCTATCGTTGCCAAACTGATTGCTTGTATCATAACAGGTTTTACATCCTGAATGCTTGTATCAAGTCCGCCTGAAAACAATATAAAAACCAGAGCGATTATACCAATTGATTGTGCAAGAAGTGCATCATCAAAATAAATTCCGCCAATCCCTTCTGAACCTGCCAGCATGCCAAGTGCTAAGAACAATACTAAGGTCGGCAAACCGAGATCATCAAAAACTTTTGCAAAAACGACGTTAATAATTATAAGTACTGTAATGCTGAGCAGAAAATGATCCAATGTCATACTTTATTACGATTTATTTAACGATTTATAAATTTGTTTTATCGAAATTATTTAATTCTATTTTAGAAAACCTTGTTTGTAAAGATCACCAATGACTTTACTGCTTACTGCTTTAACTACTTCGCCGGTGTTTTTTGGTTCAAAAGATTGTGATTTCGCGCTCCAGATAATTTTGCCATCAGTGGTTTCATAAAAATTTGTTCTCATATAAACAATTTTTTCTTCAGCTAAATAATCTGAGTTGAAGTAAAGCGGGGCAGTTGAAGCATAGAACCCATAGAAACCAACATAAACATGTCCTGAACCGCCAGAGTACAATGTTTTATCCGTTCCTTCACCGCCTTCAATAACTACCAGCACTGCATCGATATCCTTATCTCTAAAATATTTCTCGAATGTTTCTCTGTTAAACTCCTCGCCTTTGGGAAGTTCCTGCCATCCCAGCAGAACTTCGACATTATGATCTAACAATTGCGAACGGAACTCATTTTCATATACTTTTCTTTTCCATTCGACTTTCGCTAGACCGATTACCAGAATTTTGTTAAACTGCTTACCAGCAAAAGTTTCGTCAATATAAACGTCAGTAAGTTGAGTGGATGAACTGCAGCTAATAATTATTATAGTTAAAAAGCCAAGAGAAACTTTAATTAAAAATCTCATAAAATTAATAGACCTTTCTTTATTGTGTAGGCACTTTCGAAAAAATTTTTAGTCCGACTATTCCGACCACTATTAAAAAAATAAAAAATATTCTTAATAATTCTTTTGATTCATTAAACAGAATTATACCCAGAATAGCAGTTCCCACAGCACCAATTCCAGTCCAGATTGCATAAGCAGTTCCGATAGGAATAATTTTTATCGCATTCGATAGAAAATAAAAACTCAATATCATACCGATGATTGTGAAAACACTTGGGAGAAATTTTGTAAAACCATCAGTGTATTTCAATCCGATCGCCCAGCCGATTTCAAATAATCCGGCTATGAAGAGATAAATCCAGGCCATACAATTTGCTATTTTTGATTGTTTAAAATTAACTATCTGCGTTGTCAGATGCCATCTGAGTTGCCGATGTGAAGAAATCAACTGCACTTGTCAGAAGCTCGACAAACGTTTTGATGCCCACAAATATTAATATAATTGCCATATCTATCCGCACCGAAAAAGCTGAACCAATGATGCTTAAAAATCCTCCGAGAATAATTATAATATGCATTGGTATTATTCTGAAATAAGGTGCAAACATTACAGCACCAAGATTTGGAATTACTTCCTGTTGAGCCCGTATTGATTGAACGAATTCGATTAAATAGCTGATAAAAAAAACTAATGTCGTGTAAACAAGATAACTTAATCCGGAGTTTCCTGAATGTGTATTAGTGATTCCGGGAAATCCACCGAGGAACATTGCATAAACAAAATGGAAGAATCCATAATGAAATAAAAAGAAAATTGCTATTGAAACTTTAGTTGCTTTCATCGGAGATAATTCACTGCCAGCGCCTCGCTTTAATCCGGTTGTTGTGAACTCTTTTAGTGAAATAATTCTTATAAAATTAAAAACACCGATGATGACACTTTGTATCCAATAAATCCACAGAACTTCAACTGCACTCAGGTTATCCACAACCGCAAAAATGATTACGAGGAGATTTGAAAAGATTATCATCAGTGTAGATGTTTTACTGAAATCTACTTTCTTCCACGCATCAGATAATTTTATTTTCTGTTTCTTAACTTTCACAAATATTTTTTTTCGTTGTAATAATATATGGATTTGGCAAGATTATTCGTGATTTATGCTGAATTTATTTCAGCATCTTCTTCAAATATGTAAGTCTGATTCCGGATCAAGTCCTGAATGACAAATACAATTTATGTTTATCCAACATAAGCAATTTTCAGTTTCTTATGATCGAGAGCCTTTGCAAGAGCGAAATCTTCTTCTGTTATTTTTTCTTCATCACCGTAGTAATTGTGCTCAACGCTGTCTTTCATCAGGCTTGATTGAAGAACAGTTGAAGAAAGTACTTTAAGATTATCAACAACAAGATTTGTGTGATCGTTTGTATCCACTCTTCCGGTAACGAGATATGGACCCAGTGACAAAGTCAGTTCTGCGACACGGTAATAGACTTTCGGGAAGATAACAGCTTCAAAAGTACCGGTGAGATCTTCGAGCGAAAGGAATTTCATTATCTCACCGCTTTTTGTTTTAATTCTTTTTGAAGTCATATACCAGCCGATCATCTTCACTTTCCGTCCTTTGTTCTGCAGCATATCTTTCGCAGAAACAATTCCCTTCTGTTCTATCCATTCTTTGAAAAAATAAAGCGGATGACGTGTAACCATATAACCGAAAGCTTCGTATTCTTCTTTGCAGATGCCGGCAAGTGAGTAGTTTAAATCAGTTTTTACTTCTTCCTCCAAAGCAAAAGTTTCACTCAAGAAAAGATCGTTATAACTCTCCTCAATTATTTTTCGCCGATGAATGTAAATATCAAGCAGTCGAAGCAGTGTCGGTCGCGTTTGCTTGAAGCATCCCATTGCACCACATTTAATTAATAAAGCAGTTTCTTCGCAGCCAAGTTTTGTTCGGACAAGAAAATCTGCCAGTGAAACATAGTTGCCATTATGTTTTCTTTCCACAACAATTTTTTCAATTGCATTGTAAGAAAGATTTTTGATTGCCTTCAAACCAACACGAATTGTTCTTCCTTTCCCGGCATATTCTTTTTCACTTTCATTGACCGAAGGAAGTTCAATCTTCAAACCCAGACGTTTTGATTCTTCAACGTAAACTGCAGGTGAATAAAATCCTCCGCCGTTGTTGAGTACACTTGCCATAAACTCTGCAGGATAGTGAGCTTTGAGAAACGCTACCTGGTAAGAAAGCAATGCAAACGATGCACTGTGTGCTTTGCAGAAAGAATAACCTGCAAACGATTCAATCTGCCGCCAGAGTTCTTTGCTTTGGTAATCTGTCAATCCTTTTTCTTTACAGGAGATAAAAAATTTATCAACTATACGCTGCATTGCCTGGTGTGAGCGCATCTTCCCGCTCATTGCTCTGCGAAGTAAGTCTGCATCCTCAAGACTCAATCCTGCAATGTGATGAGCAACTTTAATTACATCTTCCTGGTAGATCATCACTCCGTAAGTTTCGCCGAGATAAATCTCCATTTCGGGGACAAGATATTTTCTTAGTGAAGGATCTTTGTGACGAGCGATAAACTCCTGCATCATTCCGCTTTCTGCAACACCGGGACGAATAACAGAACTTGCCGCTGTAAGCATCTCAAAAGTTTCAACATCAAGTCTGCGAAGAAGCGAACGCATTCCCGGCGATTCAATATAAAAGCAGCCGATAGTTTTTCCCGAGCGGATTAATTCCTTTGTTGCCGGATCGTTGAAGAGCATTTCAAAATTGAAGATGTCGAAATCAATATTGCCGGTGTGTTTTGGTATCGGCGGATAGAGAGTGTGTACTTTTGCCTGCCCGCGCCATTCAGGTGGAATTTGGTAAATTAGTAAATCTTCCATTTGTGAGCTGTTTTCAAACATATTATAGTGAACATTTGCCCACTAAAATATAATCTTTTAAAGTTTAAATGCAAGAGGAAATTTGATAGTTATGAGATCATTATTGCAGATAAAAAATTAAATGTGGTTGGAATTGATTCATCTAATTCTATTTCGAAACATTTTAAGAAAGTTTTTATAAAAGGATGTGTAATTTGGGAAATTTTAGTGTGACAAAAAGTGTTGAATTTTGTTTGTAATGAAAGAAAACAGTGAAAATTTCCAGAACTTGGTTTCAAGAATCATTACATAGAATAGTGCTAAAACGGCTCAGAATTACACAGTGATGGAAATTTGGTTTGGGAAATGAAACAGCGGATTAAAAATTGTTTAAACGTGTTTTAAAGGTTGTTTAAACTGTGAATTTGATTTTAATACGCAATTATTTTTAAACAAGGCTGTTTAAAAGTGGGAGAAAGAGAACAAAAAACTGTCACGGCTTTTTTGCATTTTTTGATGGTTTGGGTTTCCTAAAAGGGGGATTATCTTTTTTAAATCTATTTACTTTTGGGATACTAATATCAAACACTCTGGCTGCGAAAGTACAGTCCATTTTTTTATGCTGGCTTAAATACAGATGTATGAGCTTATCGATTGCATCTCTTCTTAAAGGAAGTCTGACTTTTGGGAACGCTTTTTTTATTTTAGAAAAATGTTCGTCCCCGATAAAAGCCTTAGCTTCCTCCATAAAATAGTTGAATTTAGATTTTCGGAGATATAACCCCGTCTTATGGTAAAGGTCAAATAGTATGAAATATTTTTTTGGGCCGACAATATCAAGAAGTTTACGGTTATCCTCGTCAAAATACTCTTTATAATTAGGAACATGCTGAAGGAGATCAAATCTCTTAAGACTCACATAATACATACGGTCTTTGTCAGGATCAACAATAAGATTGGGGATGAGCTTGAGTGTTTCTTCTATACTTGATTTCACGAATTAAACTTAATCATTTTTTTTTACATTGTAAATGGAATAATGTCAAGAGACAAATTATTTTTCATTTAAACTTTTATTCAATTGAGAGATTATGGAAAATAATAATTTAAGCTTTTTGAAAACGACACCTGACTTCATTAATTTCTTTAATAAGGAAGAGCAAGTGATGATTGGATTAGTTGGAGTCGATGGCTTTTTTAAACTTTACCACCGCTACTCAAAAACAGGATTCTACTTCAGTTCTGCATCAATAATCAAATTGAAAAAAGCTTGGTGCATTCAAAACAGTCATTTAACTTATGATGAATTAGCACGTGAATGTGGAGTCGCATCAAAAACCATTTTTCGATGGCTACACGAAAATGATAATTAAAATAATTTCTAACAAAATATAAAAGGAGTTACAAATGAAAGTCACCACGCTACCTGAACAAGGGAAAGAAAGCAAAGGCTTTATAAGTTCACACGAAATTGTGAACAAAACAGATTTAGTAAATCGAAGTTTAGTCCAGGGTGTTGTAAAAGAACTGGAAGAAAAGGCTGTTAAGTTAGGTGCAGACTGCATAAGCAATTTAAAATTAAAATATTTAGCAGTTCCTTCTGGTTTCGGTCTTGAGTTGGTCGTCGTCGCAGAGGCAACGGCAATAAAATTATAAAATTTTAATTAGAAAGGAGATCACAATAATGGGACAAGGATATAGACTTGCCTATGAAAAGGCACACCAAAAGTTGAGAGAAGAGACTGAAAGACCTCTAAGAGTTAAAGTTTCAACCTTACCATTCGTCAATGGAAAATCGTTGGGATACGTTTCAGTATTCCAGAAAATAAACATTTCAACATTGAGTCCAGACCTTAAAATAGATGATAACATTATACAAGCCTTACAAGTAGAAACAGATCGTCGTGGTGGGAACTTTCTTTCTAATCTCAAGATAAATTATATTCAAGATCAAGGACAGCCTGGTATTCTATTGGCTTACGGGTCTGGAGAATCAATGCTAACAAGTGCCTATGAGATGTCGATTGCACAACCAAGGACTACTTCCCCACTGAAATCAACAGAAGACGATGCTTCTCCTGAATTAAAAGAAATCCTAAGAATATTGAATGGGGAGAATGTAGAGAAAACTTTACCAACACTTGCCGTGATGTTAGGTGGAGTCTATAAAAAATCAGTAGAAGTTCATAATAAAGCAATTGAGCTCCAGGCGGTAGACAAAGGTCTCAGTTACGAAATTGCTGTAAGGGAATCTTATACAGAATTGGTAAAGTGAAAATAGAATTTTAAGTAGAACAGATGAAAATGATTTTAGGTGGTTGCTTGTGGTCTCTTGGTGGTAAAGAATACTCCTTTACACCAACAAATAGCAGAGGCTTTTCTTATGAAGCTATATCGTCCATTTCATAATTAATTGTCTCTGCTTTTTTATTGAATTTAAATGAAAGAGAATAATGGCTGAATCAACACAAACGTTAGTATTTAAACTTATTATTGATGGGAAAGAAGCACAAGCAACACTTGATCTTACCAAAGGTGAATTCGTTGAAACCGGAGTAGCTGCAACCACAGCAACCGAACAAATCAAAAAAGCATATCAGGGCTTAACTGCTGAAGCTCTAAAACAAAACCAGGTTACTGAGGGTAATGTCGAAAGTCTTACTGCGTACATTAAAACACAAAATCTTTCAGTTGATGTAATTGAAAAAACAATACAGGTTCTTGATACAGAAACAAGAACACTTGCAGTTGACAGCGAAGCGTGGAAAAAGAAAATGGTTGCATCAACAAATCTTAAAGCTGCACTTGGTGGAATAATTCAACAGCAAACTGCATATGGTAAAGCAAATCAACAAACTTTGCCAGGTGTAAACAGTATGAGGATGGCAGTACAACAATTTGGATATGTGCTAAATGATTCACAAACCTTTTTTGTGAATGCAAGAATGGGAATGATGGGTATAGCTAACAACATACCTATGATTATTCAATTATTCCAGGCAGCAAAAAAGGAAGCCGGTGCAAATGCAAGCATGATGAAACTACTGACAAGTTCAATTACCGGAGGTGGTGGATTAATAATTGGAATAAATGCATTGATGCTTGTGATGCAATTGCTCCCAGGTTTGTTTGATGATACCACTGAAGCTGCTACTAAGCAAAAAGAAGAAATTGAAAAACTCAGAACGGAGTATGAAAAGCTTACACAGGCACAAATAAAGAGAAAGCAGACTGATGTTCAAACTGAACTCTCACAAATGACTCAAGAGTTGGGGGGAAAATATGGATGGCGAAAAGAATTCTTAGATGCATTGCCACTTGGGATGGGAAAATATCTGGCGTCCTTCAAGGAAATGAACGATGAGGAAAAGGAGAGATATGAAAATTTACTAAATCAAAATCAAGCATTGACTGAAGCTGCTGCAAAAGTTGGATATACTAAGGATTTAGAAAACCAAATCAACCAATTATTGGAAAAGCGAGAGACGATAAAGGACCCTTCTGCATTGAGAGCGTTTGATGATTGGATATTGGAACTAAAGAAAAAACAAAAAGAAGCAGGATTGGATGAAACTAATTGGGACAAAGAAAAAGACAAGCAATTTAAAACTGCATCAGAGCAATTAGAATTATCACAATCACACGCAACAAGAATGGCTGAGATTGAAGGCAAAAGCGACAGAGATATTCTTGAGTTGAAAAAACAGCAGCTTGCTGAACAGGTAAAACTTTATGAGAATTATGGCAAAGATGTTACTGCATTGCTTTATGAACTCGCTGAGACCGAGGCTGCACTGCAAACAGGGAAAAAAGTTAAAGTTAAATCAGCATTTGATCCGAGTGGGAAAAGCAGTAGTGCAACCGGAAATGAAAATGAAGATAGAAATAAGTTTTTAAAACAGTTCGAAGATGATCAATTAAAGGAGCTTGAGATTGAAGAATCAATAGCTTTAAAGCGTGCAGAAACTTTTTCGAATGCAGAAGAATTAAAAACAAAAATTCAAAAGTATTATTTAACAAAGAGAACAGAACTTGAAGAAAAGGCACAAGCTGAACAGCTTAAATTCACTTCTGATTATTTAGGACAGGCAGCTGGTTTATTCGCTAAACATACTGCTGCATATAAAGTGCTATCTGTAGCACAAGTTCTCATAGATACTTACGCATCTGCACAATCAGCATTTAAAGCAATGGCAGGTATTCCGGTTGTTGGTCCCGCACTGGGAATAGCTGCCGCAGCAGCAGCTGTTTTAGCTGGTATTCAAAGAGCAAATGCTATTGAAGCAATAAACATAAAAGAGATTGGTGGTTTTGCTGAAGGTGGAAGATTGCCAAAAGGCAAGATGGGTTTCTTTGAAGGTTTCCATAATGAAGTAATTGCACCTGAAGAAGATTTTAAAACTTATTCTACAGAGCTTGTAAAGCATGCACTTGCTGATGCAAGGAATTATATCAGCATAAATCAATCTTTAAATACTGATTTATTCGCTGTTAAAGAAGAGATAATAGCCCTAAAAAACACTTTGATAAATGGGGGGATTAAGTCGATCGCATATTACGACAATAGCGAGGTTAAAAAAATAAGGAGATTGGGTTCAAGTTTATACAGAAGATCTAAAGTATGATGAACTCAGAATTAGAAAAAATAATTAAAGAGATACCCGGTTACAATATTTCAATGCCATTGAATAAAATTCCATTAGAGATATTTAACCTAAAAACACAATCAGCAAAACTTGATGCTCTTGCAGCTTTTGTAATTGAATATATAGCAGAAAAAGGATACAAAGAGGAAGAAGAAGTTAGGGCTGATTTTGAGGAATTATATGCACGTATTCTTGCAGATGAAATTGCACAATTTTTATCGGACTATGGACGATGATTCCAAAATATGTTAAATAGTAAATTGAGCAGCTTTTCTAATTTCATCCTAAACGCTCATAGATTGCAAATTGGATGATTCCAATTAATATACGAGTAAGATAATGGTAAGAAAAAATAAAGTCGCTGAAATCGAAAATCCTATCAAGAGAAAAATCCTTGAAGAGATGTCATTAAAAAAGTTTGCGAAACTCGCTGGTGTAACTCCTCCCGATCTGTCTTATTATCTTAACAAAAATAAAAAAGTTAAAGCATCAAAAAGAAAAAAGATAAAAGTAACTTTAATTAAGTTGAGATTTGTTCCTAAACCTTCAGTGAGACAATATGCAATTTGTGAACACTGTGGAAGTAAAGTTAGGATTTTAACCAAATAATTTTTATGTTATGGCTAGAATTTCTAAAAACACAAGCGGATACCGGCCCGTCAGCCGTTATTTTATTTTAAACCATTTTAATTTCCCAGGATTCCGCTTGTTCCGTAAGGCTGGCGGGTGTGCTTGTGTACACAGAAAAATCCTGGGCTTTTTTATTAATTTCTAAAATCACAGGAGGATTTTTATGAACAATTACTATATCAAATACGCTGACGAACTTATCAAAATTGTTGGGCTGGGAGAATGCCTTAAAGATGCACAGATTGGCCTATTAGAAGCAAATAAGGATATTGAAAACCATATCTGGTTAACCCAAGTAATCACGCATAAGCTTCGTGGTGTTATAAAAAAAATGGAGGAAGAACCGGAACAAGAAGATGTTAAGATAACAGAGGCGAGTTATTTGGATTTGAAAAAGGCTGCTGATACAATTATCAACGAATTAAATAAACTTCAGAGGGAAAACTCTTCCCTGAAAAAAAAATTAGTTAAGTATGAAGCGAAAAACCGAAAATAATCTTTACTCTGGCTTAATTAGTATTAAAGAGCTTGCCAAGTTAATTGACTCAGTTAACTGGCAGGCTGCTTATAATAATCTTCGTCAAAAGGTTGTACGCGGAAAATTTAAATCATACCAACTAATTGACGGAAGAGGATTTGTTAGTTTAGATGATGCTTTAGTTCCCGATTTTGTTAAGCAAAAATTTTCAAAAACAACCTCCCTTCAAATACCATTGGATCACTCGATAATACAAAAAGCAGAGTCATCAAAGGAACTCTCCGGAGATCAACTGGATTTTGCTTTAGCAGCTGCTGAACTTGTGGGAGAATTTATAAAGTATAAGAATCAACCAATGTTTAAAGGCAAGAAAGCTGCTGCTGAAAAAATATTTTCTGATGCTTACAACAATGAATCTTTAAGTTCATACCCCAACATATTTAAAATTATTGGGAAGCGTTCATTTAAGACTCTGAGAACCTGGGAAAACAAATATGTATCATCAGGAAAAGATTACAGAGTTTTAATCCCTCAATACAATTCAGAAAAGTCGAGCAGTATTACTCTTGATGAGCGTGAAGTGCTTACTCGTTTATTACTGCACCCTGGTAAACCCTTAATAACTGAAGCAGTAAGACAATCAATTAACTACTTCGAGATGAAAAGATTTCCTCATATTAAAAGCGACAAGACCTATAAAAGATACCTTGAGAGTTGGATGAAAGAAAACTTTGCTGAGTATATCTTCTATACTGAAGGTGAAAAAGGTCTTGACGATAAAGTTTTACCATACATTGAACGTGACTGGACATTGGTGGAAGTTGGTGACATCATAATTATGGATGGACACGTTAACAATTATGAAATAATTAATCCATTCACTGGTAAACCAAAACGAATGGTAACAATGGGTGCAATTGATGGAAGAAGTCAATACCTTGTTGGGTACGACATTGCAATAACTGAAAATATTCTTTGCATTGCATCCACCCTCAGACGTGCTATACTTCAACTCGGAAAAATTCCGAAAGTAGTTTACATTGATAACGGGAAAGCATTTTCAGCAAAATATTTTCATGGTGATGATTTAGAAAAATTAAATCCTCTATTCTCACGACTCGGGATAAAAACCATTTTCGCTAAAAAATACCATGCACAAAGTAAACCGATAGAACCTTTCTGGGGTTGGATGGCTGAGCTTGAAAGATTGATCCCAACTTATGTCGGCACGTCAATAGAAATGCAGCCACCAAGAATGAACAGAGGTGAATTCATTCATAGAAAAATCTATGACAATGCAATGCAGAAAATAACTGTTGATATTTTTGCTGCTCACCGAGCTATGGCTTGGTGGTTAGATCAATACCATAATAGACCTAAACAATCTGGTCATTTAAAAGGATTAACACCGGCACAGGTATTTGAAGCTGGCAAAGGACAGGGAGTTGATAAAGCTAAACTCAATTACCTGATGATGGATACCACAGTTGCAACTCTGTACCGTAAGGGAATAAGGATGTTTGGAACGTGGTATTGGAATGATTCACTTTTCGGTCAGCAAATAGATTCAGGTGATGAAATAACAGTTAAGTATGATTTGTTTGATCGTGATTCAATTCTTGTTTATGACAACAAAGGAAATTTTGTTTGTGAAGCTAAAGAGGTTAACAAAATTCATCCGGCAGCAGATCTGCTCGGAAAACCTGAACAACAGGAAGAATTCAAAAAACAGATTGCACATAAAGAAAAACTTAAATCTGCTGTTGTTGGCTCAGCAAGAAAATTCGCAGAGGAAGAAATATTCCCTGCTGTTAAAAAGCAATTAAACGATGCTAAAATTCTTCAGTTTCCTGATTCTAATACTGATGATACAATTGAAGAAAAAGCACCAAAACAAAAAATCAAAAAGAAAAATATTTCTGATAGATGGACGCTGACAGAAGATAAAATTAAAAAAGCAAATTAAACTCTTGAATGTAATGAATAAAATTTTAAGCATAATAGATCGTGTAAAGAAACACAAAGCCATAGGAATTATTTTTAACCTTCCACCTGATGAGGAGGCTAAGATTGAAAAAATACTTCTTGATGAAAACCACATTATTATCAAAGGCACAGATGCTTATAGAGGCGAGATGCTTCGATATAGACTCGGTAAAAAATTCAAAGTCAAGTATTTCCGTTTTTGTATGCTTCCTGGTTTGTTGGATAACGGAATTATATGTATAAAAGAAGCGGACAAAATTAAGCCAAGTTACTCACGTGTGTTTTATGATTTTCATCAATACAAAATTCCTTTGCTTCTTTTGATGAACAGCGATGCACAAATGAAAGATTTAAGGATGCTCAATTCTTATAAGTATGTGCTTACTATTGAACAGAACTTTTTAACACTTAAATAGTGAGATTAAAATGAATGAACAAATAATCAGCGATTCTACAATACAACTTACAAGAGAAAGACTTAATGAATTCATTAAGCAAAATCCTCCCCTAACAAATAAAATTATTGCAACTAATACAGGACTCTCGCATGGTACAGTTTCACTATTCAGAAACAACAAATATTCTGGAAACAACGCAGAGGTTGCGTCGTTAATTGAAAACTATCTTGATATTGAAAAATCAATCGAGACCAGGATAAGCAGAGGACATCTAAAATTTGCAATGACAACCGCAGCAAAAAGCATTTTCACAATTGCAAACTATGCTTTAACAGAAGGGAAGATCGGTGTTATAACCGGTGTAGCCGGTTGTGGTAAAACTATTGCAGTTCAAGAATATAAGAAAAAAAATCCAACCGTAATATTAATTGAAGTATCCCCGATAGTAACTCAGAAATTTTTGATTCAGCAAATAGCACAAGAGTTGAAAATACCTTTATACACTTACAAAAATGAATCGTCTAAAATTGTTCCAAGCTTTAACCTTTTCAGTGAAATTGTTGATAAGTTGAGGGATACCAGAAGACTTTTAATAATTGATGAGAGTGAAAATAACACTGTCTCTTGTTTGGAAGTAATAAGAAGAATACAAGATTTTACGAGTATTGGGATGTTACTTGTCGGAACGAAAAAATTATTAGACCGCCTCCGCGGTCCGAGAAGAGAGCTACAGCAACTTTTTTCGAGAGTCGGCATTCAAAAAGATATAGACTTGCTTCAACGTAGTGATGTTAAAGCGATTTTATCAGTTAACTATTCTGAAGCATTAAAGTATGCAGATAATTTTTTGCAAGTCAGCAAGAACAACGGAAGGTTACTCGAACATCTTATTACATTGGTAAAGAAAACAGTCCAAGAAACAGGCGATGAACTGTCAACTGATCTAATCGACGAAGCAGCTGCTTCATTGTTAACTTAATAATTTAAATTTGAGGTGTCCGTTATGATAGATAGTAGATTAAGAAAAAAATGTTTGAACTTATTTTTGAGCAGATACACACTTGATAACATAGTCAAACAAACCGGTGTCTCTAAAAAAACATTATATAATTGGAAGCAACAGGACAAGTGGGATGAGATAAAAGAAGTAAACCTCACTGATGCTGAAAAAATAGAAAATAGACTTTCTGGTTTAGTATTAAAAATGATTGATAAGGCGAATCAAAGTGCTGACAAACAATCACTTGCTAATCTTGAATATGCTGTTAAAATTTATGATGAGCACCAGAAGACATCGCTCGTAAAATCAAAGAGATAATATTAACAGGCATTTAATAAGCTCATTGACAATTACTCTTTTTAGAATTAAGTTTGAATAAAATAGTGAACATAAATTGATGAGAAAATTATCAGAAAAAGAATACCAAGAGTTGCTAGAACGTGAGCAGAAAGGCGAAAAGCTTTCCGACGAGGAAAACCTGCTGATCCTTTTATATCTGGGTTATTCCGAAGACATAGCACGCGAAATGCTTTTCATTGATTCAGACGAATTTAAGAATTCTGGAAACATTATAATCTGATCCTCCTAACAAGACTCTCAAAAAACTGCCAAACCCTTTGTGACATTTAAAGAAATTTCTTTAAATCGGTGTCCGGTCATAGTTTTTCATCATTAAGTAATGATTTCTAAATAATACTTAATGGTCTGAGAGTTGTAGAATTATCTCTGCACAACTTCTTTTGAAAATAGAATTGTGATCATACAACAACGAGTGGCTGTCCGGTAAAAATCTGGACAGCCATTTTTATTTTACACATGACAAATATTGATTTTCATTTTTTGTAAATGTACTGCGAGTGTTGCGTTTGATTTAAAAATTATTTTAGTTTCGGTAGGTAATAACAATTACTAAGGTGAAACTATGCAAACAGATGATGTAATAAATTGGATTTGTCAGTACTGTGGTGAAGAAAACGAATTGTGGGTTGATCTGACAATTAAGGGTAATCAGGATCTAATTGAAGATTGCGAAGTATGCTGCAGACCAAACAGAATTCTGATTAAACACGACAAGGAAGACGAAGAGTACATATTCGTTGAGTCACGTATTACTGACGAATAATACCCTCGAATTACAAAGATTAAATTGAAACTGGTTTTTATTTCTGATCATGATCAGAAATGATTATTCAACCCGTAAACCTTCCTTCATTCTAATTTTTATCATCTCCTCGTCAGCATCTCTACGAACTTTTCCAAAAACCAGTGCAATATTTAATGCAACTGAAATTATCAGCAGGATTATCAACAGCATCATATAACCCTCCGTGGTTTTTAATTATTATAAGTTAACTTTCTGAATTCTCCTCAACCAAAACAATCAGAATTTATTTTTAATTAAACTCTAATCCATAATCATCCGCAGGAACGATGAACTTTCATCATCATCGTCATTGGATTTTTTATTTGGATCTTTTTGTTCCATCTTTTCCTTCGCCCAGCTATATCGCGAAGCTTTTTCGGATAGTGAATTTTCGGGTTCTTCATTTTCAGGTTCTTCAGGCTGCGCCGGATTATTTTTTACCCGCAGAATAGTTGGAACATCCAGATCGTCTTTATCAATCGTCGAAGCATCCATAAAATTAAATCCACCTCTGAAGCTTAATTGTTCGCCGGATTTCTTCGCCTGGGATTTAAAGTTACTTTGAGCAAAAGTTTTTCTTGCACTGTCAAAACCAGTTGCTATCACGGTGTAAGAAACGTAGTCATTCATTTCCTCTTTTCTTACACATCCGAAGATAACATTTGCTTCCTCACCAGCAGCTTCGAAGATTACATTATTACCTTCATTAATTTCCTGAAGTGTGAGATTGCTGGATCCTGAAATATTCAGCAGTACACTCTTCGCACCTCTGATGTTCACGCCTTCGAGAAGAGGACTTGAAATTGCTTTTTGAGCTGCTTCGATTGCACGATTTTCACCGCTTGCGATTCCGCAACCCATTAAAGCTTCGCCGCTTTGATTCATTACCGCACGAACATCTGCAAAATCAACATTGATTAATCCTTCAACAGTAATTATATCAGCAATACCTCTTGTTGCTTCATAGAGTACTTCATTTGGTTTGTCGAATGCGGCAAACGCATTTATGTTACCATCAAGAATATTCAATATTCTTTCATTAGGAATAACTATTAAACTGTCAACATGTTTTCTTAATTCTTTAATTCCTTCATCAGCATTTATCATTCGTGTTTTACCTTCCCATCGAAAAGGTTTAGTAACAATTCCAACGACTAACGCCCCGATACTTTGTGCAACAGATGCGATAATTGGCGCGCCACCTGTTCCTGTTCCGCCACCCATTCCTGCAGTAATGAATACCATATCACTTCCTGAAAGTACTGAAGCAATTTTATCCCGGTCTTCTTCAACCGCTTTTCTGCCGATATTAGGATCAGCACCAGCACCCAAACCTCGCGTAATATTTGTTCCAACCTGAATTTTGTGATGTGCCTTACTGCTTTCCAACACCTGTGCATCGGTATTAACAGCAACATACTCAACACCATTTAAACCTCTGGCAATCATACTTCCCAGAGCATTGCATCCTCCGCCTCCGACTCCAATTACTTTGAGAACGGCAGACATTGGTTTTTCTCTATCGAGAGTGGCGAACTTTATCATGGACCCTCCTGTATTAGATTTTTTATAATTCATCAAAAAATTCCTGTACTCTTTTTACAAATAGTTTAATTGAGTTCTTAGCTTCTTTTTTTCTTTTAATAATCTGATATTCACTGGATTTACCGCCCGGTATTCCTTTAATCAATCCTGCAACGGTAGCAAACTCCGGACTTTCAATTTCATTGGACAGACCCTCACCAAGTTCCTGTGGAACTCCAATCCGTGCAGGTAATCCAAAAACTTCTTCAGCTAATTCAGGACAACCGCGCAGCAGCGATCCTCCTCCTGTTAAAACAATTCCTGCTTTCACTTTATTCTTGTATCCTGCACTTCTTATTTCATTATCAATTAGCGTAAATAATTCTCTCATTCTCAGACTTATAATTTGGGTTAGAAGACTTATCGGGATTTTTGTATTTCCTCTGGCTCCAACACCCTTAATCAATATATCTTCATCTTTAATGATTGCTGTTTCGATAGCATACCCGTATTCCTTTTTCAATTTCTCTGCTTCTTCTGTAACAACTCCAAGCGATTCACGAATATCATTAGTTACCTGGTTGCCGGCGATGCCAATAACTTTAGTATGCTTGATAGACTTTTTATGATAAATAGCTATATCAGTTGTTCCTCCGCCAATATCCAAAAGAACAACACCAAGATCTTTTTCACTATCTTCCAGAACTGATGTGCTTGAAGCGATTGGTTGAAGAATATAGTCTTTTACCTTTAATCCGGAACGCTCCACAGATTTTTTTATGTTTTGTATTGCAGGAATTGATGCAAGAACTACATGATTGCTCGCTTCCAATCGTGAACCAGACATACCAATCGGATTTTCTATTCCGGGTTGATGATCGACAGAAAATTCTTCGGGAATTATGTGAAGTATCTGTCTGTCTGAAGGAATCCTTATTGTTCTGACATCAGCTTCTAATCGTTCGAGATCTTTTTTAGTTATTTCTTTTTCTTCACTGCTTATTGTTACATAGTTTCTGTGTCTTATGCTGGTAATGTGTTCGCCTGCTACGCCAACATTAACTGAAGTGATATTTAACCCGGCACGGTTTGTTGCAATAGACATTGCTTCCTTAATTGCTTCAGAAGTCTTTCCGATATTTGCAACAAGACCTTTATGTAAACCTTCAGAAGGAGCAATTCCAAAACCAAGAATATTAAAAGATTGTTTTCCTTCTTCCAGTTCTGCAATTACTGCACAAACTTTAGTTGTACCTAAATCGATTCCAGCAATAACTTCTTTTTTCATCTGTTTGCCAACTCTATTTTTCGTTTACCGATGAATACTTTGTTTTTATATCTGAGATCCACATAATCAATTTTTTCATAATTATTTTCTGCATTGATCAGTTGATTCCATAAATCTTTTAGTACTAGTGTCTTCAGGACTTCATCACTCTTTCCAAACAAAACCGGAAATTTTAATCCGGTAAAAGTAAGTATAACGTCTCCACCTTTCCTCAAATTTATCTCAGCAAGATTTTTTCGCATGCTCGTATCACTCATGCTGATTGCATCAATAATCCTGAAAGCAAAATTAATTTCCTTTTCATTAAAACTTTTTTTGCTTTTAGTTTGCATGCTTGAGATAACCGGCAAACTTTCTATTTCAGCAGGGGGGAAAAGCGGAAGTATTTTCAAATCACCGGTCAAAAGTTTTAATTCATTCTTTTGAAGCAGAGCGGCTTTTATCTCTTTCTCTTGAACCTCAACCAGGATTGTGTTTACACCATCGAATTCAACTTCCGCTTTTCTTAGGTAGGGATGTTTTTCAATTTTTTGTTTTACTTCTAACAGTGTTAAGTCATTAAATTCTGTAGAATCAATCAGACCCGCATAACGAAGATATTCGGCAGCATCAAGCAGATTATTTCCGTTGATTTCAATCCGACTGTATATTTCTTTTGCACTGGAATTAGAACCAGTAATTATCAGATATGAAAATCCGAAGACAAGCATTAAAAAGACAGCGAGTCCAAAAAATTTACTTTTTCTTTCGCTCAATGTTTTACCTCCTTAAGTAATTCAACAAATTTCTCTCCGTATTTCCAGATGTCACCAGCTCCCATTGTAACTATTATATCGTCTTTCTTTTTTAGTTCCATTAATTTTTGGGGAATATCTTTTTTATCCTGAACATAAATCACATTTTTATGACCGTATTTCTTTGTGATATTTGCGATCATCTCACCATTGATTCCATCAATTGGTTTCTCTCTTGCAGGATAAATATCTGTGCACAGAAAAACATCAGAGTTCAAAAAAGACCTTCCAAAATCCTGATAAAAATCGCGTGTTCGTGAATAGAGATGAGGCTGAAAAACTACTACCAATCTTCTGTCCCACGCAGCTCTTATCCCTGCGAGTGTTGCAGCAGTCTCAGTTGGATGGTGTGCATAATCATCAAGGACAAGAATATCATTCTGATATTTTGTTTCAAATCTTCTGTAAACGCCTGTGAATTTTTCCAGAGCTTGTTTGATTGTGTTGAAATTTATTCCGAGCTCCATTCCAATTGTAACTGCCACCAATGAATTTTTAACATAATGTTCGCCGGGGATGTTAAGTTTAATTTGTCCGAGTTCTTTTCCCTTGTAGATAACAGTATATTTTCCGCTGAATCCTTCAAATTCAATATCGATTGCACGAACATCTGCCTGTGCAGTAATTCCATACGTGAATACTGTTTTATTAATTGATGGGATAATATCCTGAAGTGCTGGTTCATCAAGACAAATAACAACAAAACCATAAAACGGAACTTTGTTTGCAAACTCGATGAATGCTGTTTTAATATCATCGATATCCTTGTAAGTATCGAGATGTTCTCTTTCAAGTGTAGTAATTGCAGCAATAGTAGGTGTAAGCTTTAAAAATGTTCTGTCAAACTCATCTGCTTCAACAACAATGAATTCACCATTACCGAGTCTCGCATTTGTTCCACCAAGACCACTCAATTTTCCGCCAACAATAATTGTGGGATCAATTCCACCTTCTGTTAAAGTTAAACCAACCATCGAAGTAGTAGTTGTTTTTCCGTGAGTTCCGGCAATACCAATTCCGTACTGCATCCTCATTGTTTCAGCAAGCATTTCTGCACGTTTAATTATCGGGATATTTTTATCTGAAGCGGCTCTTACTTCAGGATTGTCAGGAATAACTGCGGATGAATAAACAAGTACGTCAACATCTTTCACATTTTCGGCTGAGTGTCCTTCATAAATTTTTGCACCGAGCTCTTCTAGTCTTTTGGTTACTTCAGAAAGATGAAGGTCTGAACCGGATACTTCGAATCCCTGATTCATGAGAATTTCCGCAATACCGCTCATCCCGATACCACCAATTCCAACGAAATGTATTTTCTTAATACTTTTAAACACTTCTTTTTTCTACTTTAGATTTTAATTCTTCTATTCTCAGTAAAAGTTCATCCTGATTTTCGTAATCTGAAAATCTGATAATTACAGGTCTCACTCTTCCATTGACTTTAATTCTTGCAGTCCTGAATGCCGGAGAATTACTGGTTCTTACCTGTCTTGAAAATTTTATTTTCCAGACTTGCTCAGTCTTATAAGATTTTGACTTGAAGCGATCTGCAAAAACGATTTCATCATCCGAAATTTCTATGTACATATTCCTGATCAGATTATAAACCAACGCAGCTACTGATATTACAAGAATGATTGCCAGAAAATATAAAATCGGATCCCGGGTAATCAGAGTGTAAGAATCCTTAATGAACTCACCTCTTATCACGCCATAAAGAATGAACACAATGAAATAAATAATTGTTGATTTATAATAAAACGATAAATTGTATTTAAATATTCTTCTCTTTTGATCACCGTTGTTCAAACTGCCTCCGCAAAATTTATTGCGTTCTTTGCTATCACTTTTGCAGCATCCGGCTTTGCCATCTTCAAAGCATTTGTTCTTATTTCTGAAAGCGAACTCTCTGAATTCAAAAGCGCAAGCACATTCCTGAGTAATTCAGTTTTCAGTTTTTCATCTTCAATTAGAATAGCGGCGTGGTTATCTGCTAACGATTTTGCATTATGATATTGATGATTCTCCGCAACATTTGGTGACGGAACAAGTATCGCAGGAATTCCAAGATTCAACATTTCAGCAATTGTGGTTGCACCGGCTCTTGCAAGAAGAAGATCACAGACTGAGTAAGCAGCATTCATATCTTCGATGAAGTCATAAACTTTTATTGAATCGTTGCTGATATGTTTGAACTGATCATAATAATTTTTTCCGGTTTGCCATATTACCTGGATATCACTTTCTTTTAAAGTATTCATACTAACTGACATCGCTTCATTAATTGTTCTTGCTCCAAGGCTTCCGCCAAGTACGAGTAAAGTTTTTTTTTCATTGGATAATCCAAATATTTTCAGGGCAGCGAACCTGTCTAATCTTCCAAGATTTTCTCTTACTGGATTACCTGTATTATGATGAATATTTTTCTTCCTCAAATATTTTTCTGATTCCAGAAAACTCAGATGAACCTCATCAGCATATTTTTCCAGTAAGCGGGTTGTCACTCCCGGATAACTGTTTTGTTCAAGCAGAATAATTTTAGCTCCCATAACATTAGCAGCCCATATTGCAGGACCAGCAACATATCCACCTGAGCCAATGGCAACTTTAGGTTTGAATGACATATTTATCAATAACGATTGAATCATCGAAACAAAAAGTTTTACAGGGAATAACAGATTCTCAATATTAATTTTTCTTGAAAATCCTTTTATCCAGATGGATCTGAATTTAAAGCCAAGCTTCGGAACAACCCGACCTTCAATCCTTTCCTTTGTACCAATAAAAAGAATATCAGCTTCTGGTTTTATTTCTTTGATTTGTTCTGCAACAGCGATCGCCGGAAAGAGATGACCACCGGTACCACCACCAGCAAATAAAAAACGGTATTTGGTTTGAACATTACTCATCTGCTAATTCCTTGAACAGGATTTTGATCCTGGATATGAATTACACCATTCTGCCGCATGTGATTTGTAAAAGCAATGTTGATCAGTATTCCAACACTCACACAAAGAAATATCAATGAAGTTCCGCCGTAGCTTATAAATGGCAGCGGAAGTCCGGTAGTTGGCAGAACTCCTGTAGTTACAGCAACATTCATAAAAGCATAAAACACTATTGAAATCGTAATTCCAAAAGCCAATAATTTTCCGAACTGATCTTTCGTTTTTTTTGCAACTAAAATTCCGCAGACTAAAAGCACGAGATACGCGATCAGAACGGCAATTGATCCGATCAGTCCGAGTTCTTCACCAAGAATTGCAAAGATAAAATCGCCGTAAGCTTCGGGGAGAAACAGATTGCTTTGCATACTATTTCCGATTCCCACACCAAAAATTCCACCACTGCCAAGACTGTAAAGCGCTTGTTTCACCTGGAAATTTAAATCACCACCGGTTGTAATTGAATCAACAAAAGAAAAAACTCTTGATCTTGAATGTGGATAAATCATCGCTGCAGATCCGATAACTATACCGCTGAACATCATCGAAACAAGAATATGTTTAAGTTTAGCACCGCCGGTATAAATAACAGTAAGTGAAATTAATATCAGCATAATACCGCTGCTTATATTTGGTTGAAGCATTATCAATCCGGAAATGCCGATAATCCAGATATACAAATACAAAAATCCATGTCTGTAGTTGTCAATGACGTTTGCTTTGACTTCCAATAAAAGTGCAAGGTGAATCACAAGAACAAGTTTAGCAATATCAGCCGGTTGGACTGTTATAATACCAAGGTTTAACCACCTGTTCGCACCCTTGATGTTTGGCGCAAACAGAAGTGTAACTATAAGCAAAAATGCAGTCGCGATAATTGCTGGCTTGCTCAATCGTCTGTAATATTCATAAGGAATAAAAGCAAAAAGTATAATTGCACCGATTCCTAAAAAAACTTTGAAGAGGTGTGATTTAAATAAATAGAACACACTATCAAATTTGAATACGCTATAAGTGCTGCTTGCGCTCAAAACGATAGTCAGTCCAAGCAGCATCAGCACAAATACATCAAAGAAAATTGTCAATCCTAATTTTTTCATTATAGTTTGTTTACAGCCTCTTTAAAAACTTTTCCACGATGTTCATAGTTATTAAACATATCAAAACTTGCACAAGCCGGTGACAGTAAAACCACATCACCGCTGTGTGCTTCCCTGCCCGAATTTTTAACAGCATCTTCAAGTGATTTTTCAATTTCAACTTTTACATCATGATGAAAGAAGTTGAATACTTTTTCTGCTGAAGAACCAATTGCATAAATCTTTTTTACTTTCTGAAGAACAAGTTCTTTTATCTGATTATAATCGTTTCCTTTATCCTGCCCGCCAAGTATCAGTAAAATTGGTTCATCAAAACTTTTTAATGCATACCATACAGAATCAACATTCGTTGCTTTTGAATCATTTATATATTTAACGTCATTAATCTGCCTCACAAGTTCTAAACGATGTTCAACACTTTCGAATGTTTGAAGTCCTTTTATGATTCCTTCGTTACTAAGATTAAATACTTTTGCAGCGCAGATAACTGACATTGCGTTTGCAAGGTTGTGTTCACCTCTGATTTTAATATCGTTTCTGGAACAGATAAATTCTTCTTTACCATCAAGTTTAAAAATTACTTTATCATCAGTTAAAGAACATCCGTTTAACTGTTCATCCATTAAAGAGAAATAAATCGTTTTACTTTTATGATCAGCTAAATAATTCATTACAGCATTACTGTCTTTATTCAGTATCAAAAAATCTTTTTCGTCCTGGTTTGAATAAATCCTTTGCTTTGACTGTGCATATTTATCAACACTGTTCTCATATCTGTTCAAATGATCGGGTGTAATATTCAGAATCATTGCTGCCGCAGGTTTAAATCTATTTATCATATCCAGTTGAAAGCTTGAAACTTCAAGAGAAACGAATTCACCTTCTCTGACATCAAGCACGATTTCACTAAATGCCAAACCAATATTTCCTGCAACATGAGTTTTGTAACCACAAGTGTTAAAAACATGTCCGCATAAACTTGTGGTAGTTGTTTTACCATTAGTTCCTGTTATGGCAATAATTTTGCCTTTGCAATAATGATATGCAAACTCAATCTCACTGACTAAATTAATTTTTTTAGCTCGTGCGGTCTTCACAACCTGTGAATCGTTGGGAACACCCGGACTGACAATCATAAGCGATGATTCATATACTCTGTCCGAGTGTCCCCCGAACTCAAAATCAATTTTTTCAATTTCGAGTTGATTCAGTGCATCATATATTTTTTCCTTCGAACTCATATCGCTGACAAATGGAACACCTCCAAGCTGCTTGACCAGTTTAGCGGCACCGACACCACTTCTTGCAGCTCCTATTACAGATATTTTCTTGCCTTTTATGTCCATTATCTTATCTTAAATGAAACAAGAGTTACAATAGCCAGGATGATCGCAATGATGTAAAAGCGAACAACAATTTTTGGCTCCGCCCATCCCAGCAATTCAAAGTGATGATGAATTGGAGCCATTTTAAAAACTCTCCTGCCCTGTCCAAATTTTTTTTTTGTGTATTTGAAATAAACTTTTTGAACGATAACTGAAATTGTCTCCATAAAAAAAACGCCACCAAGAATCGGGATGAACAATTCTTTCTTAATAAGCACAGCAAGAATCCCAAACGCGCCGCCAAGTGCAAGCGAACCGGTATCACCCATAAAAACCTGAGCCGGATATGCGTTGTACCAAAGAAATCCAAGCGACGCACCAACTAAAGCTGCAACAAACACAGTTAGCTCACCCGAGCCGGGTAAATAAATTATGTTCAGGTAATCTGCAAAAATTATGTTGCCGCTAACATAGCTTAGAAATGCAAGTGCAATCATTACTATCGCAATAATTCCGATTGCAAGCCCATCTAATCCGTCAGTTAAGTTCACTGCATTTGAAGTTGCTGTTATAATAAATATGACAACTGGTATATAAAAAATTGAAAGATCAAGATTAACATTTTTTAAAAATGGTACGGTGGTTAATGTGTTGTAATTTGCAAACTCGGGAGAGAAATAAATTACTGCACCAACAACCAGTCCAATAATAATCTGACCAATGATTTTATATCTGCCGATCAAACCTTTTGGAAATTTTTTTACTACTTTCAGATAATCATCAACAAAACCAACGAGACTCAACCAAACAGTACCACCAAGAATTAATATTATATATATGCTTGTTAAGTCACCCCAAAGCAAAACCGGCACAACTGCAGAAAAAATTATTATTAATCCTCCCATCGTGGGTGTTCCAGCTTTTGACCAATGAGTTTGAGGAGCATCTTGCTTTTTTGCTTCACCAATCTGATTCTTCTGTAATGCACGAATTATTTTTGGTCCGAGATAAAATGCCAAAAACAATCCTGTTATTGCTGCTAATGCTGACCTGAATGTCAGGAACCGGAATATGTTAAATCCCGGAGGTGAATAAAGTTTATTTATATATTCAAATAAATAGTAAAGCATCAGTTCATAATTTTTCTTTTGATGACTGAAACAAATTCTTCCATCTTCATTCCTCGTGAACCTTTAACAAGCACTACTGAATTATCTAAACTCATTCCATTTATAAAATTGACAAGTAGTTTTCTATTTGAAAAATGACGTGATTTAATATTCGTTGTTATCAGTTTTTTATTCAGATATTTCATTAGTGATCCGATTGTATAAACTTCATTAATACCTGATTTTCTGATTTGTTCAATTAAACCTTCGTGTAGCTTAATGCTTCTACTGCCAAGCTCAAACATATTTCCGAGAAATAAAATTTTTCTTTTGAATGTTTTTATCCTTCCAACTAATTCGATTGCTGCTTTAGTTGAATCGGGATTTGCGTTGTATGTATCATCTATCAAAATAAATTTTTTATACTTTTGAACATCGAGTCTGCCTGCGGGAGCTTTTAATCTCTTCGCAGCGTTCTTAATTTCTTCAATCGATAATCCCATCTCTAAAGCAACGGTGCAGGCTGCAAGAAAATTTTTTGCAGATTGTTCGCCATAAATTGGCAGTGTGATATCAAAATGTTTTTTCTTACAATTAATTTCAATTACAGGTTTACCATCGTCACTATAGTTTTTTAGATTAGCCCGAACATCTGTTTTACCGGAGAAACCATAGCTAAGATGCTCGCCTTGTCTGTAATGTTTTGCTTTAATTATTGGGTCATCATAATTCAAAAAAACTTTTCCGCCATTTTTAATTGTCTCTTCAAACAGAAACGATTTCTCTTTCCAAACACCGTTTATCGATTTCAAAAATTCAAGATGTGAGACACTAATATTAGTTATCAGGCTATAATCCGGTGACAATATTTTTGCAGTGTATGGAATCTCACCAAAATGGTTTGTGCCAAGTTCTGCAACCAAAATCTGGTGAGTATCGTTTGTATTTAAAATTGTTAACGGCACACCGATATGATTATTATTATTCGATACTGTTTTATTAACACTGAATTTTTCAGAAAGCAATTCTGCGATCATTTCTTTTACTGTAGTTTTTCCGGAACTACCGGTTATCCCGATGATTTTAGTATTTAATTTTTTTCGCCAAATTCTTGCTACTTCACCAAGTGCATAGGTTGAATCTTTCACAGATATTATTGGCACCTGAACACTTTTAAATTGATTTAAATTTTTATGATTGATCATTACAACCGCGGCACCGTTTTTAATTGCATCATCAATGAATTTATGTCCATCCAGCCGTTTTCCTTTCAGTGCAATAAATAAAGTGTTTTTTTTAATTTTTCTTGAATCAATTGATACATAATCAATTCTTTTTAACTTATCAGGTTCATAGATCACTGAACTGGTCAGATTGAAAATATCTTCTATGTTCAGGTGAACTTTTTTCAAATTCCAAGATATTTTTTTGCAATCTCTTTATCAGAGAAATGATGTCTTACATTTCCGATTTCCTGATAATCCTCGTGACCTTTTCCTGCAATGAGTATCACAGAATTTTTCTGGCTCTTCTTAATAGCTTCTTCAATTGCTTTTTCTCTGTCTTCAATAACCTTATAATTATCAGTTGTTATCCCTGCTTTTATATCTTCAATAATTTCTGAAGGATTTTCATTCCGCGGATTATCGGATGTAACAATAACATCATCACTGAGTTCAGTTGCTATTTTACCCATTAATGGACGTTTAAGTTTATCGCGGTTTCCGCCGCAGCCAAATACTGTAAAGACCGGATTTTTTTTATCGGTAATTTTTCTAATTACCATCAAAGTTTTTTCAAGACTATCCGGTGTGTGTGAATAATCAATAATTATTTTTCTTGTTCCGTTCGCAAGAACTTCAAATCTTCCTGGTACCTGCGGAGTAGTTGATATTCCTTTAGCAATAACATCGTCCTTTATTCCTGAAAGTTTGGCGGCAGCAAATGCGCCCGCAGCATTGTATGCATTAAAATCTCCTACAAGAGTAGTCTTTAACTGGTAATCTTTATTTTCATAATTAATTGTGAATGATGTTCCTGAAAGACCACAATTGATATTTGAAATTCTGAATTGAGAGTTTGTATTCATTCCAAATGAATATTTAAGTGCCGGACAATCTTTTATAACATCAATGCTATGAAGATCATCCAGATTAAATAATGCAGATGAAGAAACAGGCAGAGAATCGAATAAAATTTTCTTTGCATTAAGATAATTCTGGAAGTCGCCGTGAAAATCAAGATGTTCGGCTGTAATATTTGTGAACACAGCGAATGTAAAATCCAATCCATACACTCTTTTAAGAACAAGTGAATGAGAAGAAACTTCCATAACAGCAAAATCACATCCCGAAGTATGTATCCGGTTTAACATTTTATTCAGATCATTCGATTCCGGAGTTGTCAGACGTGATTCTATTTTTTCTTTACCAATGTAGTTCGAAATTGTTCCTATCAAACCAACTTTATAACCGGATGTCTCGTATATGTTTTTTAGAAAATAGGATGTCGTCGTTTTTCCATTTGTTCCTGTTATACCAATTAATCTTAGTTTTTTTGATGGGTTGTCGAAAAAGGCTTTAGATAATTCTGCTAATGCTCTGCGACCATCTTCAACAATTATCTTAATTACTTTTAAATGATTTACAAGTGAATCAGGTATTGCATCACTGTTTTCCAACACTACTGCAATAGCTTTTTTATTCAGTGCATCCTGTACAAACAGATGACCATCAGTTTTATATCCTTTAATAGCCACAAAAACAGAACCGTCTGCTACTTTTCTTGAATCATACTCGATCCCGGTTACTTCCTGATGAGGTGGAGTTCCAATAACCTGAATTGAGGTAACTTTATTTAATAATTCGTTCAGTAACATTAATATATCCTTGCACCTGTAGGAGTTATCGGAGAACAAGTAAGTATGCAGGTTTTCTTTTTATCTATTGCGTTTCCGGGGGAAATACTTTGCTCAGTTACAACTCCCGAACCTGATACAGACCATTTAATTTTTAAATCATTTAATATTAATATCGCCTCCTTTATTGTTTTTCCTGTTAAATCTGGCATCAGATTTTTTCCTCTGCTGGAGATGAAAATATTCTGTGTGCCTGTGATAGAAGATCTGTTTTTCGATTCAAGTTCAACAATATTGTCGTTAAAAGAGTCACCCTTGTGTTCAGTAATTTTAATATCCTGATGAGGAACAGAGTTATCGTACATCCCATTTTCCAAATCATGAATTCTTGAAATTATTTTTTTAAAAACCGGGGCTGAAACGGCTCCGCCATAGTACTGCCCTTTTGGTTTATTGATCAAGACAAAGCACACAATTTCCGGTTTATCAGCAGGATAAAATCCTATGAATGAAGAATAGTATTGAGTATTAGAATATTTACCATCAATTACGAGTTTTGAAGTTCCTGTTTTTCCTCCAATAGAAAGCGATTCGATTTTTGCCTGGCTGCCAGTTCCGTTTTCAACAGCTCCCAATAAAATATTTCGCATTCGCTCGGATGTTTTTTCTGAAACTACTCTTCTAACCGCAACAGGTGAAAACTCTTCTACTATTTTTCCATTTTTATCAACTTGCCTCTTGACAATTTGTGGACGATACAAGATACCGCCATTTACCACAGCACAGAAAGCATTAGTTAATTGAAGAGGTGTAACCGAAATATTATATCCGTGAGACATGTAAGTTTTTGTTAGTTTAGACCATTTGTCAAGTTCTACGAGTTTTCCAGTAACTTCACCCGGAAGTGAGATTGATGTAAAGGTTCCAAATCCAAAGCCCCGCACATATTGATAATATTTTTCATCACTAATCCGCTGGACCAGTTTGGCTATACCAATGTTACTCGATTCTTCAATAATTTCCCTGACGGTTAATGATTCAAACTTATGTGTATCTCTGATGTAGTTGTTTCTGAATTTGTAAACTCCGTTTTCGACATTAATTCTTTCAGCTTCATTACAAGCTTTTTCTTCCAGTAATGCAGCAAGTGTTATAACCTTAAAAGTTGATCCTGGTTCGTAAGAATCTGTAATTGCCCGGTTCTTCCTTTCAAAATCATTGTATTCCCAGAAATTATTTGGATCATAATCGTTGATATTTGCTAAAGCAAGTATCTCGCCCGAATTTGGATTCATAATAATGCAAGTTGCAGATTCACCGCCATTTGACTTTAAACTTTCTTTGAGTTCCTCTTCTGCGATTGCCTGATATCTCTTATCAATTGTGAGATAAATATCATCGCCAGGAACTGAAGGTTGAGTTTCATTTTCTGAAATTGAAATTATATCCCCCATAGCATTTCGTTCTACTATCCTGAATCCGTCTCTTCCTTTTAAGATGTGATCAAAACTTTTTGAAATTCCGTTAACTCCTTTATAATCATTATCAACGTACCCGATGATATGTGAAGCGAGTGAGCCATAATGGAAGACACTCACGGGTTCTTCAACATAAAAGAATGCGTGATTCTTATATTCAAAAAGGTTAACTGATTTTTCAAAGGAGACTTTTTTCTCAAGACAGATGGTCTTCCCTGTTCCTCTCATAAGATTTAAATAATGTTTCTTACTTTTTCCGATAACTTTTGAAAAGATGCCGGCAAGTTTAGTTTTCTCGGTCTGAGGAAGCATGCGTAGATCAACAAAGAAAGAATAATCATTTCTATTATATACCAGTAAAACCTCATTCCGGTCAAAGATAAACCCTCGCTCTGCTTTTATTGTTTGAGTGTTGGTCTGTTGTCGTTTTGCGAAATAACTAAGTTCATCACTTTTTACAATTTGAAGATTAATTAATCTGTACACTAATGCACCGAATAGAAGCATTGTAAAAATCAGCACTAAAAGAACCCGGGAATTATTCATTCGGAATTCCAGCATTTTCTGAGAGTTCAATGATGTCTGATTTCAGAATAGTAATTCTATTTTCCTCATCATTTGTAGTATCGGTCAGACCTAATTCGAGCACAGCATACTTCTTTACCAAATCTTCTGCAGTAAGCATTTGATAGTTCGCTTTTAGTCCTACCATAACAGTCTTTTCTGTTTTTATTATATTCTCTAACTGCGTTAGTTCACGCTGTAGTTCTTCATATTTTAAACGCATTCCCTGTACGATGAGAATTATGATTGTTATTAAAATCAAAAAAGAAGCAATAACAACAATTAAAGGTTTAGAAGTTTGTTTCATATTCTCTCAGCAACTCTCAATTTTGCACTGCGCGCTCGTTTATTATTTAATATTTCAAATTCTGACGGAACAATCGGTTTTTTTGTAAGAATATTTAATCTTTTCACTTTACCACAATTACAAATCGGCGAATCTGGAGGACAAACACAACTCAGGTTTTCGTATTTAAAGAAATCTTTTACGATCCTATCTTCAAGAGAATGATAACTGATTACAACCAATCTTCCGCCCTTTCTTAATACAGGCAAAGAATTATTAAGAAATGATTTTAGTACAGCAAGCTCATCATTAACATATATTCGCAACGCCTGGAAAACACGTGATAATGTTTTAGTCAGATACTTCGGGTTAGTTACCGATGCAATTATTTTTTTTAATTCATCAGTAGATTCAATTCTTTTTTTATCACGAGCTAAAGAAATCTGATGCGCTATTTTTCTTGAATTTTTCTCTTCACCATAATTGTAAATTACATCGGCGATTTTATCTTCGGATTCCTCATTAATAAAATCCGCAGCAGTTTTCTTGAAGCTTTTATCTAATCGGAGATCCAGTGCTGAATCAACACTGTAAGAAAAACCTGCTGCGGCATTATCCAGTTGAAAAGAAGAAACTCCCAGGTCCGCGAAAATTCCGTCAAAGAACTCTAACGATTCTATCTTCGCGATAACATCAACAAACGAAAAATTGAAGTTATACAGTTTAATTCTATCCTTATTATTAAATTTATTTTTACAATAATTGAAAGCATTCAGATCTACATCAGTAGAGACAATTTTACCCTTCGTACTTAATCTGTTAAAAATTTCCTCAGTATGTCCGCCAAATCCAAGTGTCCCTTCAAAGTAAATTCCATCTTTACTTAGTAACTAAGTAGTCAACGCTTTCTTTCAGTAAAACAGGAGAATGAACCAGAAACATTAATCGGTCATTACTTTAGAGGCAATCTCTTCATAACTCATAGGAGACTGCTTCAAGTATTCATCATACACTTTTGGATTCCAGACTTCAATTTTTCTCAGAGCACCAATGATCAAAACTTCTTTCTCAATCTTTGCATAGTCAATCAGCATTTGAGGGATCAATATTCTTGACTGCGAATCCATGATATCTTCGTGTGCATATTGAACGAACATTCTTATAAATCTAAGATCGTCAGGTTGGAACTGGTTAAGCTTCAAAAGTTTTTCTTCAATTTTCTGCCATTCATCCAGGGGGTACAAATCAATACAACTTGATAACCCTTTGGTCATCACAATAGTATCATTTGCATCGGGCGAAATGTGTTTGCGTACTTTTGCCGGAATGCTAATTCTGCTCTTTGAATCTATCGAATATGTAAACTGACCTTTAAACAATTTAATACCATTATTTGGGAATATTCACCACTTTTCCCCACAACACCCCGAAAATAATGGAAAATTTTACTGAAAGTCAAGAAGTATTTTAAAAAAATAAAAATTTAAGTTAAGATTTATCCGGACGGACCTGTGGGTCTAAAAGGGGAAATAACAGAAAAGTAAGACTAAAATCCATAGTCGAGCCAACTGCCGGAATCGAACCGGCGACCTGCTCATTACGAATGAGCTGCTCTACCAGCTGAGCTAAGTTGGCTAAAAAAAATTCTACCGATTATTTTTATTATATATACATGCATCTGATCATCCATAATTCTGATGCTGCTATACAACTATAAATCGTTATCTAATTTTCTTTTTGTGTCTGTTTTTCCTTAATCGTTTTTTTCTTTTATGAGTAGACATTTTATGACGTTTTCTTTTTCTTCCACAAGGCATTCGATTTTCCTTTTCTTAAATTGATTAATGTGAGGTTAATAATTCCTGAGCTCTTTTACCTGCATCTGAGTTTGGATCTATTTCAACTGTTTTTTTGAACCATTCTTTTGAAGCTTCCATATTTCTTGCCGTGAGATTTACGATTCCAAGATTTAAATGAGCAATTTGATGTTTAGGCTGATACTTGAGCGCGTTTTCCATTTCTGCTATGGCTGTATTGTAGTCATTTAAATTGTAATAACAAATCGCCATATCAACCCGTGCATCCGCGTTTGCAGGATTTTTGATTAAATAGTTTTTATAATTTGTTACAGCTTTCTCGAAAAGACCTGAATCCTGAAGTAAGTGTGCAAGATGTAAAGTTGATTCCATATCTTCAGGATTAGCAGCAATTTTATTTTCCAGATTATTTATCTCCTGCATATTCGCCATATTAACAGTAGAATTCTGCGATTCAGTATTCATCTGTGTCACATTTTGCTGAACCCCGGAATCAAAAACTCCTGTAACTATTAAGATGGTAATGAATGTAACTACAACTACTAAAGAAATGATCAGAATTTTTTTATTATCAAGCACTTTTTCATTATTAGCTTTATTCTCTTTGCTGTTTATCTTCTCAGAATTTACGTTCCGTTGGATAGTTTTCCTTGTCTGCTGCTTTTCAGTTGTATTATATTTTCTATCCTTCAACAAAATTCCGCAACTGAAACAAACAGAATTTTCAATCGGATTTTCTTCTCCACAATTCTTACAAATAACAATCTGGTTGGAATTTTTAACAGGTTTATCTTGTAAATAATCCCCAGCGGATGTAATCCTGCAACCACAATTAGGACAGAAATTAAATTCCCCTTCGAATTTGAAACCACATTCTTTACAATAATTCACTATTCATTATCTCCGGTTTTTTTCCAGCATACCTGTATTTACCAAATCTTTAAAGTCCTTCGAAAATTTAAATGATGGAACATAATGTTCAGGAACAAAAACTGATTCACCAGTTTTTGGATTTCTGGCTTGTCGCGCATTTTTCTTTTTTACTCTGTAACTACCAAAACCTCTTATCTCTATTCCCTTACCTTCTTTTAACGCTTCAATAACAGTCTTTAAAAACCCTTCTACAATTGCTTCAGTTTCTAATTTGGTAAGCCCAGTACCGGCTGCAACTTTATCAACAATGTCAGCCTTTGTCATCTTATATACCTTTTACTTAATAATTAAATAATTAATTTTTAAAATCAGGGCGTTAAGGTAAGCAAGTTTTGCTGTAAAATCAATCAATATAGTCAGTTACAGGAATATACATACAGAATCAAGCTAATGGTTAGATTTTTTTCATTTCTAATCAAATTCCGAATTGCTAATTTTTTAACAAAAATTGAATTATTATGGAAACCAAGCTTTACATAAAAAATATGGTATGCGATCGCTGCATTAAAGTTGTTAAATCTGAATTAAGTCAATTGGGTTATAATGTTGTTCAGATTACTCTCGGCGAGGCGATTATTGAATCAGATAAATCCCACGATTTAACTGAGATTAAAAATGTTCTTGTTGGGAACGGTTTTGATTTGGTTGATGATAAAACTTCTAAACTCATAGAGAAAATTAAAGTTCTGATTATAAATAAAATTCATCATGATTCTGAAGCACTTGAAAAGTTCAGTTTTTCAAAATTCATTTCCAAAGAAATTGCCGTTAATTACAGTCACCTAAGTTCTGTTTTTTCGGCTGGTGAAGGAATCACAATTGAAAAATTTATAATCAAACAGAAGATTGAAAAAGTGAAAGAGTTATTAACGTATGACGAATTAACATTAAGTGAAATAGCATATAAGTTAGGTTATAGCAGTGTTCAACATCTGTCTAATCAGTTTAGACAAGTTACCGGTTTAAATCCTACATATTTCAAGAAACTTAAAGACCGAAAAAGAAATCCACTAGATCATTTGGAATGATGCACTAATAATTTGTAACATTTCCACAATAATCTGTAACGCACTTCCTGAACTCTGTACTTAAATTTGTTCCGTAATTAAATAATAAAAAATTTATGTTAGGATAATAATGATCAAAATTTTTAAAATAGAAGGAATGAGCTGTCATCACTGCGTAATGGCAGTTCAAAAAAATCTTGAAAAGTTAAATCTTGAAAAAATTAAAGTACAGATCGGTTCTGCCGACGTCGAGTTTGATGAACAAAAAATTAATGAAAATCAAATCATTAAAGCAATTGAAGACGCAGGATACAAAGTAGTTCACTAATTAACTTAAATATTCATGATGAGCGATAATCAAAAACATAATTTTAGTTTTGAGAAGATCAGTGTCCCCGTTGAAGGTATGACGTGTGCAAGTTGTGTTGCTCGTGTAGAAAAAACACTCAGCAAACTTGATGGAATAAAAAATGTTACCGTTAATCTGGCATCCGAGAAGGCTACTTTTGAATTTGACCCCCAAGCAGTTTCGCAGGAAGATATTTCCAATGCAATTGAGGATGCTGGTTACAAAATTGATTTATCTTCTCTGTACAATAAAGATAAATCATCTGGTCACTCAACTGATAGAAAATCTGATTTTGATAAGGAGTTAAGAACGGATTTTTTAATCGCAGTAGTGTTAACGATTCCGATTTTTTTATTGAGCATGGGAATGATGTGGAACTGGACAATGGATTCCCTGCCTTTTTCTCATGAAACTTTAAATAAAATTATTTTCTTACTTACGATTCCTGTGATATTTATTTCAGGAAAACGGTTCTATAAAATCTTCTGGAAAAATCTTCAGCACTTCACTGCGGATATGAACTCACTTGTAGCAATTGGCACTGGATCAGCATTTTTATACAGCACTTTACTTGTACTATTTCCTGAAATTGTATCCGATCAATCATCCAGTCATCACGTATATTTTGAAACCGCTGCGGTAATAATAACTCTCATTTTAATGGGGCGATGGCTTGAAAGCAAAGCAAAATCAAAAACTAATCTTGCCATTAAAAAACTTATTGAATTAAAACCCCAAAAAGTGTTGGTGAGAAAAGATGGCGTTGAACAAGAAATTTTAATCGAAGATTTATCACCTGGTAATATCGTAATTATTAAACCTGGCAGTAAAATTCCGGCAGACGGAAATATTATCACAGGATATTCTGTAGTTGATGAATCAATGATAACCGGTGAATCGCTTCCTATTGAAAAAAACAAAGGTTCGAAAGTTATTGGAGGAACGATTAATAAAACCGGCACATTCGAGTTCGAAGTAACAGCAGTAGGTGATAATTCAGTACTCGGTCAAATAATAAAAATGGTTGAAGAAGCTCAGGGTTCAAAAGCTCCGATTCAAAAGATGGCAGATAAAATTGCTTCTATATTTGTTCCGGTAATAATACTGATCGCTCTGTTTACTTTTATCGGTTGGTTAATTTTTAGTTCGGCGGGATTTAGTGCTGCACTTATTAATTTTGTATCCGTTTTGATAATTGCCTGCCCATGTGCGCTTGGTCTTGCAACACCAACTGCTATTATTGTAGGAACGGGTAAAGGAGCTGAGAAAGGAATACTAATAAAGAATGCTGAAAGTTTGGAGCTTGCACATAAGATTGATACTATCATCTTTGATAAAACAGGAACACTCACAACAGGAAAACCTGTTGTTAATTCAATCCACACGAATAGATTAAATGAAAATGAACTTTTACAATTAGCTGGTTCACTTGAGCAAAGGTCTGAACATCCGATTGCAAATGCGATTGTTAATTATGCGAAGAACAGAAACATTACTTTTACGAATGTTGAAGAATTTATAAGTCTCACAGGTTCAGGATTGAAAGGAAGTATTAACAGTAATGAAGTCCTTGCAGGTAACAAAACTTTAATGGATAATTATTCAATAAGTACTGAATTCTTTCGTCCGTTCCTTGATGACACTTCAAACCAAAGTAAGTCTCATGTCTTTATTGCAGTAAATGGTAGAGCTGAAGGATTAATTTTTTTAGAGGATGAATTGAAAAGCAACTCCGGAGAAGTAATCAATAAACTAAAAGAAATGAAACTGACAACGGTTTTACTTAGTGGTGATAATAATGCTGCTGCAAAAACAATATCAGAAAAAGCCGGGTTTGATAGTTTCAAAGCAGAATTACTTCCTGATGATAAGTTAAATGCTATTACCGACTTTCAAAACTCAGGAAAAATAGTTGCTATGGTAGGTGATGGAATTAATGATGCACCAGCACTGACGAAGAGTGATATCGGAATTGCAATCGGAACAGGAACTGATGTAGCAATTGAATCAGGTGATATTGTTTTAATGAGTGGTGATCTGAATGGAGTAGTTAATGCAATAAAACTCTCTCGTCTTACAGTAAGATCAATAAAGCAAAATCTTTTCTGGGCTTTTATTTATAATCTGATAGGAATTCCTCTTGCCGCGTTTGGTTTACTTAATCCAATGATAGCAGCATTGGCGATGTCATTCAGTTCTGTTTCTGTGGTGAGTAACTCGTTAAGATTAAAACGCAAGAAGTTCTAATCACATCCAACGGTTTAATCGATTCCGTAAAGAGTGCAAAGATCAAAATATGTTTTTCCCGCAAATAATTGTGAAAAACCTGCAGACAATTGAACCATAAATGAATCACCGGAAGCAACAGTAAAAGTATCCACAATACTGTAATCTTTCCAGATTATATCTTCAACCGTTACATTTGAAGATTGAACCACTGAACCGTTTCTAACTAATGATAGTATTGCTTTTCCGTAAATATTATTTGTTACTGCTGTACTCTTTGACCAAAATGTTAATTTGAATTTATTAAATTGTGTTTTTACCGGAACTTTAATTTGTGCAAAAACTTCAGGAGGTTGAGTTGCTTCTAATTGAAGAGAGAAATTGCCGCCACCATTAGGAACATCGTTTGATGAATCACTCAATGCTGGCAGTATCCATCCATCAGAAGTAAATTTTCCATTTTTTTCAAATGAAGTACTCAGAAGTGTGTTCTCATCAGTTGGTTCTGTAGTGTTTTCTGTACAAGATATTGCAATCCAAACCAGACTGACTATACTCAATCCAATAAATATAAATTTGAATTTCATAATGATTTAGAATAAAATTTTTTTAACAATAAATTATTTTTTGTAACAGATTACTTAAAATCTATTCAGGATTAATTAAATAAAAAAGGTCGGTTACCCGACCTGAAAAATTTTTGAACATATCATTCTGCTGCAGGACCTCTTGCAGAGACAACTTTACTCCTCTCAATTGCCTGAAGCGCAAAATAGTTCTCACCAAATTTGACCATATTCTCCATTTCAGTATCAAACTGATCATAATGTGTTTCTTCATCAAGCACTAACTCTTCAAAGATTTTTTTAGAAACTGCATCAGCATTCGCAGAACATTCATTCGCCCAGAGGTTATACTCTTTCGCGCTTTCATCTTCCATATCAGCAGCACACTTCAGCATATCTTTCGGTTCCTTTATCTTCTTAACCGTACCAACGATCTTCATTTCGACATCACCTTTCAGAAAAAGAATTCTTTCAGATAACTTTTCAACATGAATCATTTCCTGAATGGCGGTTTTCTTAAATAGGCTGGCAAGCAAATCATATCCCTGATCATCGCAATGAAAATGAAAATACATATACTGATGGATGGCAAGAAGTTCATCAGCGACTGCTTTGTTCAAGAGTTCAATACTCTTATTAAATTTTTTCTTACTCATTATTAATCTCCCTTAATTTTAAAATTGACATCACAAATTTACAAAAAATAACTAAGGTTTTGGAAGGCGCTCCAAATATGAATAATTACTGAGCACAGCAAAAGTTTCTATTTTTCTCAGGTCATCAATAGTTCTACAATTCATGTAACTCATCGAACTTCTCAAACCATCCGAAATAGCATTAACAACATTTTGCACGGCACCTTTGTATGAAACCATCGTTTCCTCACCTTCAATAAATTCATTTTTCATTTTTACACCGAATGATGCTGAGCCGCGATATTTTTTCCAGAGTTGATCGTTGTAACGGATCACTTCACCCGGAGTTTCTCTTGTTCCGGCGAGCAGTCTGCCCAGCATTACTGCATCAGCTCCGAGTGCAATTGCTTTTGCGACATCACCGGCGCCCTTAATTCCGCCATCAGCAATGATCGCAATTTTTAACTTACTCTCTTTCCGAGTAAAAAGAACGTTGAGCAGCGACGAAACCTGCCCAATTCCAATTCCGGTTTGAATACTGGTTGAACAAACACTGCCGCTTCCAATTCCAACTCTCACTCCGTCTGCACCTGCATCTACAAGATGTTTTAGCGAAGAACCGTGCGCAATATTTCCAACAATAACTTTAATGCGGACATTTTTTTTAACCTGTTCAGTCTTCTTCAATACTTCTCGGTTGCTGGCGTTTGCAGTATCAATACAAACAACGCGTCTGCCTTCGGCAAGTTTTTTAACTACGTCGATGGGTGTATTAAGTGCTATCGATATTGCAGTAATTTTTCTGGTTCCATTATTATTTTTTAATAACTCATCGAGTGATGAATCAAAACGATTTACTATTCCCAGGCAGCCTAGATTATTAAGTTCTTTCGCCATCTCGATTCCTGTAACTGACTCCATCGGACTTGATACGATTGGAACAGAAAGCTTTAAACCTAAAAAATTGGAAGCAGTATCAACTTCTTTTCTTGATTTGATTCCTGATATCTCAGTCGGAATTAAACTAATATCATCGTAGGTTAATGATTGATGATAATTGTTCAAAGTTAGTTTGTTATATATTTTCATAATAAATCTTCCATTTCATTGAGAACCTGATTCATCCTGTCACTCACCGCCTGAACGGGTTCGTGAGAATTCATATCTACTCCGGCTTTAGTTAAAATATTAATAGGATAATCTGAACTTCCTGCTTTCAGGAAATCCAAATATTTATTCACTGCAGTTATACCTTCTGTCTTTACTTTTTTTGCGAGTACTTCTGAAGCTGCAAATCCGGTTGCATACTGATAAACATAAAAGTTGTAATAAAAATGCGGAATTCTTGCCCACGTAAACTGTTCTTCATCCGCTACATGCATATCCGGTCCCCAATATTTCTGATACATACTGCTGTACATTTCATTCAAAACATCTGCTGTTAAAGATTCCCCCATTTCTGTTTTCTTGTAAACAATCATTTCAAATTCAGCAAACATTACCTGACGGTAAAAAGTTGCTGTGAGATTATTTAAATATCTTTCAAGTAAAAATAATTTTTCATCTCTTGTTTCAGCAATTTCGAGCAGATGATCAAGTAATAATGATTCATTGAAAGTTGATGCAACTTCAGCAAGAAAAATTGAATAGTTGGCATAAGGATATGGCTGGGATTCACCTGTATAATATGAGTGCATATTATGTCCCATTTCGTGAGTGAGTGTAAACACATCATTTAAGAGATCGGTCCAGTTCAGTAAAACATAAGGATGAACTCCGAATGTTGTACCGGAAGAATAAGCACCACTTCTTTTTGATTTTGTTTCGAAAACATCTATCCATCTGTTACTAAATGCTTTATCTAATGAAGATAAGTAATCGTCACCCATTATTTGAAGCGAGTTACGAACAATATTTATTCCTTCACCATATTCATATTTTTTTTCATTTTCAGAATTAAAAATTGTTACATAAACATCATACGGTTTAAGTTTATCCAGCCCCAAAAGTTTTTTCTTTAATGAAGCCCAGCGGTACATTGGCTGCAAATTTTTATTGGCTGATTCTATAAGATTATGATAGACTGAAACCGGTATATTATTTCTATGCAACGCAGCTTCAAGTGCCGAATTAAAATTTCTTGCCCGCGCATTAAATATGTTAGTTTTTAAATTTCCATTAAACAGAACCGTGAATGTATTTATGAAATTCTTGTAAGATCCAAGATATGCTTTGAATACTCTTTCCCTGTAATCTCTGTTTTTCGAATACAATGCAGAGTAATATCTTCCGTGAGAAAGTTCTGTCAACTCACCCTGTTCATCAATCACCATTGGTAGTTTCAGGTCAGCATTAGTAAATATTGAAAATGCATTATAAGGAGTTTGAGATATCTCAGAACTCATCGCAAGAATTTTTTCTTCTGGATTTGACAGGGTATGTTTCTTCGAGCGAAGCAGATCATTTATAGAATGTTTATAGATTTTTAATTCTTCATTGGATTCAATCATTTCCAATAATTTTCTATCAGGAATTTGTAATAGTTCAGGACGAAGAAAGGCACTTTCAGCTCCAACTTTTGCATAAAGAGATTTTACACGCTCATCCATCGATTGATATTTACCAATACGCATATCACTATCTTTTGACAACATTGTGTATAACTGGAGCCTATCCAGAGTAATATTAATCTTTTCATCAAACTTAATGCAGCTTAGTAATGATTCGCTGTTTTCAGAAAGTTTCCCCTCAAACTTCTTATAATCTTCAAGCTGATTTGAGACCAAATTAAAACTCTTTTCCCACTCGTCATCACTTCCAAAAATATCAGTCAGGTCCCATTTATAATTCTGATTTACATTTTCCCTCTCCGGAATTGCTTTACTTTGTGCGACAATCTGGTAATATTTTCTTTCAGGCATAGTAATGAGTTTTTATTTCAAAGAATAAATAATTATTAAAAAGTAATTGTGAATTTTAATCAGAAGATAAGAAATTTTACCCTGACTTTTTTTTACTAAATATTTCTCTTAAAGAGTTTTTCTAAATTCAATTTGTATTTGTCCGGTAAATTCATTGGTTCTTATCTTAATTGTTGCTGGTACGTATCCATCAAGCAATTCAGTATAATAAGAAATTTCTCTATTAATGAAATAACTGAACTTTTCCATATCATGATTATCCTGAACAGCTACACTCGTATATCCAGATTCATATCCAATCAGTTTGATGCTGAATCTTGTTCTGATTGAATTAAGGTAGAGAGGAACTGACATATCCATTGTTAAATTTTCTGCGTTTAACAAAAACATGTAAGAATTATTTTCTCTTAACTGCACTGGTTCATTTATCTTTCCAATAAGATTGCCAGGTTCGATAATTTCTTCCCTGCATGAGATCATCAGTGTTGTAACGGAAAGAATGAAAACAATCCTTTTCAAATCTGCGTTCAATTTAATTTCTGACTATGGTGGTAATAATTTTGACATGATATTATATAATTGAAACTAAAATTGCAATTCCAGATTCCGGTTTATTTTGGAGTATGATACGATATCAATTTTAATTTTAGATGATGCAGTAGAGATTTCAGGAAATAAGATGGAAATCAACTAAATATTTTGCATTATTTTAAAATTAGCCCTAAGTTTGTTAAAAATATCATTCATAATTATCGATTAGTGAAATCAAGTAAATATATCAGGATATATATCCGATTTCTTTATCCTTTCATCGGAATTGCATTTGTTTTACTTCTTTTATCCGTCTGGATACAATGTTCCGATTCAGAATCCAAAATAGGATGTGAACCTTCGCATTCACCAAAAATAAACTCTTTCGGTTTTTATTCCGATTCGCTCGATCATGAAATACATTCAGTATCAAAGAACGAAACGCTTTCCGAAATTCTATTCGAGCTTGGAGTTCCTGCTGACGATATTAATCAAATCATTACTAAAGCTAAACCATTTCTGGATGTGAGAAAAATCGTTGCGGGAAATATATATCATGCATTTACTTATGACGACTCACTCAGTTCGTTAGTTTATTTTGTGTATGAAAAAAACCCACGACGTTTTGTTGTTTTTAATTTAAAAGATTCCGTCAAGGTATATGAAAGCGAAAAAGAAATTGAAATCAGAGAAAATAAAAAATCAGCAGTGATAGACCAATCACTCTGGGTATCATTGCTGAATGCTGATGCTTCACCGGAACTGGCTATAAAATTATCCCAGATTTTTGCGTGGCAAATTGACTTCTATCATTTACAGCAAGGGGATAACTTCAAAGTTATTTACGAAGAATTGTTTGTTGACGATAAGTTTTTTGCAATAGGAAAAATTATTGGAGCTTGCTTCAATTGTAACGGAAAAGATTTTTTCGCGGTTCCTTTTACACAGGATAGTGTGTTCCAATATTTTGATGAAAATGGTAATAGTTTAAGAAAAGCTTTTCTTAAAGCCCCGCTGGAGTTTGGCAGAATAAGTTCACGATACAGTAAAAGCAGACTGCATCCCATACATAAAACAAGACGACCTCATCTTGGTGTTGATTATGCTGCACCAGTCGGAACACCTGTAAGATCAACCGGAGATGGAATTGTTTCCGATGTTGGATACAACGGTGGTTCTGGTAGGTTTATAAAAATCAGACATAATTCTGTGTATTCCACAATGTATTTACATCTTTCTAAATACGCAAAGGGATTGAAGAAAGGTGTACAAGTAAAACAAGGTCAGGTCATAGGATATGTTGGAAGTACTGGCTTATCAACCGGTCCGCACCTTGATTACAGATTCTTTGTTAATGGAAATGCTGTTGATCCATTGAAAGTTGAAGTTCCTCCTTCTCATCCTGTTAAACCGGAATTAAAAGCACAATATGAAGTTCAAATGGATAGTGTGCTTAAAATGCTGGAAATAATAGAGTTTCCATCTGTTTCAAAGCCTGTTTGATTTCCAAATCATTGACCTATCCTGAAAAAAATTGATTCGAATAAAAAAAATTAACCTTCATCTTAATAGTAAACAGATTATATTTCACACCGTTTTTTTATAATTCTTTAATAATAAATTCTTCATTTACTAAATACACTTTTTTCGCGAATCAATAATGACTGAGAAAAATACTTCACCGGAAACAGAACCTAAAACAAAAAAATTTTTATTCTGGAAAAAGAAAGAAAGAAAGAAACCAGAAACATTTTCAGAAAAAATAATTGAGTTTTTCAGACAGCTATTCTGGGCAGCAGTTGCAGCTTTTTTCATAATCACTTTCATTATTCAAAACACCAGAATTCCGACCGGTTCTATGGAGGATACAATTCTCGTCGGAGATTTTGTGCTGGTTAATAAATTTATTTATGGCGCTTCGTCACCGAAGTATATTCCTTTTACAGAGATAGAACTACCTTTTTTCAGACTTCCTGCGTTTAAAGATCCAAAGGCGAAAGATATTGTTGTCTTTGAATTTCCCGGTGATCGTGACAAATTGTTTGCTGATGAAAGAGGAATAAATTATGTTAAGCGGTGCATTGGTGTACCCGGTGACACTATAGAAATAAAAGACAAAGTAGTATTCGTAAATGGAAAAGAATTCTGGAGACCACCGTTTATAAAATATTATAAAGGAAGATATGGTAAGTTTCTCAAACCGATTCCAAAGGGTATTGCTGAACCAAGAATATTTCCCAAAGGTATGCCATGGAACGAGGATAACTATGGACCTCTTTTTATCCCGCGAAAAGGATCTACAATTCCATTGAACAAATACAATGTTGAACAATGGAGAACAATTATTGATCGTGAATATGGTAAGCGTGTTGTTGATATGAAAAATGGCGCTGTTACAATTGAAGGAAACCCTGTTTCATCGTACACATTTAAAAAAGATTATTATTTTATGATGGGCGATAACAGAGACGATAGTCTTGACAGCAGATTTTGGGGATTAGTTCCAAGAGATATGGTTGTTGGTGAAGCGTTTATTACTCTTTTTTCGTGGGACAGAGATATTCCGTTTTCACAACTATTCAAACTTCTTAGTTCAATCAGAACAGACAGAATTTTATTACTACTTCATTAAAATAAAAAAGGCTGCCTTTTTGAGACAGCCTCTTTTTGATTCATAAAATCCAATATTTACAAACCAATTCTGAAGCCAGCATTGAAAGAGGTAGGTAATCCAAGAAATACCTCTGCAGAGCTCGCTGAGTGTGATTCATAATAATCACCACTAACCATATAGCCGTTAAATTGACTATTATCAGTTGCATCCTCAACATAAAGTTCGTTTAACATGTTAAACACATGCCCAAATACGCTAACATCCAAACCTGCAACTTGTCCGGGAATCCTATAAAGAAGATGTAAATCAACAAGACTATATGATGGAATTTGCCAAACTTGTTCTCTATCAGTTTCGTCATTCCTGCTGAATGGATCAAAGTCAGCGAAATACCTGTCATAGTATCTCCAAACGATCTGAGTTTGCAAACCTTCAGGAAAGAAGAGTGTAAAAGCAAGAGCTAATTGTGTTTGCGGTGCATCGCCCACTTTAAGATCTTTAATGTAGTAGTGATATTCAACGACTGAATTCGGATCAGAAAAATCGGGAATATATGAACCACTAACATCATTTGTATAAGTCCAGAATCCTTGACTAAACGCTGCATCAAATCTGAGATAATTTACCGGCTGATAAGCAGCTTCTAATTCGACGCCAGCATAGGTTGCATCAATTCCATCAAGTCTTACCAAGCCATCAGTTCCATCAGAATTTAAAACGTTCTCGCTCTGTGCGCGATCTGACCACAAAGTATAGTAGCCATTTAATTTGAGAGTAAGTTGATTCTGAAGAAGTCTTGAATTAACTCCAGCTTCAAATGAAATAAATTTTTCGTTCTTAGGATCTTCAATCATAGTACCATTAACATCATTAATTACCTGATCGAAAATTGGAACCTTTGAAACATAACCAGCATTAGCAAATACATCCCACTCATCTGTTACTCTGTAACTTGCACCACCTTTGAATTGATATCCGCCAATCATATCTGTTTCAAGTTTCAATTCGCCGGAAGATAGATCACCTGTAATTTGAGATTTGAAATGATCTGTATAATCATATTTGATAACTGAGTAACCTGCAGTTCCATACAGAGTATATTTTGGTTGTGTGTACTCTGCCTGAACATATCCACCAAGCCAGGACACTTTGTTTGTATTATTATAATCAATCCTGTCACCTAAATCTTTATAATAGTCGGTTCCACTTTCAAATACATTACCAGTCCAGTAATAATAGTCATTACCTAACAAGTCCCTTATTTCACGAAAATGTTCAATCTCAGCCATTCTGCCATCAACACCAAAAGACATCGTTAAATTTTCTGAGCTCTTCCAGAATGCTTTTGCGATACCACCAAATGTCCATTGCTTATTTACGCTATTCCTGAGAATTCCACCTCTATTAGGATTACCGCTTATATTATTTGATACGATATATTGCGTTGGACCATTTCCAAAATCAATTGTATCAATATGTGTTAAGTTTCTGGCAATTGTCGCATCCCAATCAACAACACGCTGTAACAGAGATGTGTTATAAACCATACTTCCGAATGTACCTGACCCTCCGCCTAATCCACCAGAATAGTAGAAAGTTGTGTACAAACTCCAGTCCTTAGCCAATTGTGAGTACCAGTTGAGGTTAACCAATGGTTTGTGATAGTAATTGACGTTTTCATTGATTGCATCCGGCTGATATCGTTGATTGACATCATTATTCCAGTAAGATCTTTGCCACTGCAAACCATCATAAGAAGTACTTACACCAGCCCAGTTTGAGTTATATAACAAACCCTGCTCTCTAAATTTTTTATCGTTTAAAGCAGCATCAGGATATCCTAAATCTTGTGCAAGTTCATGACTGAATGTTGCGATGTTAAGTCTCCATCTGCGTTGACCATGTTGTTGTGGTGCACCCATAGCATAAAGCTCTATTCTGTTATTATCATTTATCTGATACGCAGCACCTAAATAATATGCCCAGGCATCTGTCCATGTTTTATCTGCATAACCATTTCCAACTTTTCGAACGCCACCAATACTCAGAGCAAATTTATTATCCACCATCCCGGTATTAGCATACAGTGTATTTTTACTGAAGCTAGACGTTCCAATTTCATTTTGATAGATAACTCCAGCTTTTTGTTGTGTGGGATCAGTAATGATATTTACTGTACCACCAATAGATGGAGTAGCAAGATTTGTTGCGCTTAATCCTCTCTGAATCTGAATTGAAGAAGTAACATCTCCTAAACCATCCCAGTTTGACCAATATACCCAACCATTTTCCATATCGTTGATAGGAATACCATTAATCATAATAGCAACATTTCTCTGTGTAAATCCACGAACGTTCACTCTTGCATCTCCGGCACCACCGCCATTATTGGTTGCAAAAACTGAGGGAGTGCTATTCCAAACAAGAGGAATATCTCTTGAGCCAAGATTAAATTGAATCTGCTTTTTATCAATATCTGTAAAAGCAACAGGTGTTTCTCTGTCTTTAGCTCTGTCAGAAATAACAGTCACGTTTAGGGTAAACTGATAATCCTTGAGACTAAAGTTCATTGTCATATCTCCAATCAGGTTAATTTCCTGTTCAACCTTTTCATAGCCAATGAAACTGCAGGTAATAGTATATTTACCAGATGGAGCAACAATGGAATAATTCCCATCCGCATTTGATGCAGCACCCAGAGTTGTTCCCTTTAAAAAAATATTTGCCCCGATTAACACTTCCCCGTTCATACCATCTGTAACTTTACCACTGATTGTATAAGACTGTGAAAAAGCCAAAGATGAGAACAAGAGAAATACTGACATCATGAAAGTAATGAATTTAATCATACATCCTCTCCTTTATTAATTTGTGATAGTAATTTAGAGTTAGTTATGAAATGAATTTTTAACAAAGATTAAACCTCAACATTTTCTTCCCACCCTGGATGAAAAAGTTTTAATTTACTACAACAAATATTTGGTATATTCAGGACGAATTCAAGTTTTTTCTCTAAATTAATATTAAGAGATTTCTGAAAAATTCTTCTCTTCAGGTTGAATTATTGAAATATCTCTTTTTTAGAACGAATTGGAATTCTTTTTCACGAATCTGTAAGTGACCAGAATAACAAAGCACCAGTAATCGATAGGTTTCATTCACTCGCTCAATTACATTAATGGTTTTGTACTTTGTTATCGCAGCCTTTAACGGATGCAAAGTGAATAAAATTTATATATATGATTGGATAAAAATCAACAATGGATCTTCTTAACATTCCCTACAAAAAATATAAGCTTGCGAATGGATTAGAAATAATTCTTTATGCAAATAACTCTCTTCCCTTTACAGCAGTCAATTTATGGTACAGAGCAGGTTCTGCAAACGAAATAGCTGGCAAAACAGGATTAGCTCATCTCTTTGAGCATATGATGTTCCAGGGTTCAAAAAACGTTGCAAAAGAAATGCACTTCAAATATATCCAGGAAGCTGGCGGCAGCTTGAATGCATCAACCAGTTTTGACAGAACCAATTATTTCGAAAAACTTCCTGCGAACGAATTAGAGCTTGCACTTTGGCTTGAGTCAGACAGAATGGGTTATTTTCTTGATGCTCTTGACCAAACAAAATTGGAGAATCAAAAAAGTGTAGTGTTGAATGAACGTTTAGAAAGATATGACAATCAACCGTATGGTTTAGCATGGGAAAAACTTATTTCAAATATTTATTCTGATGAACATCCGTACAACTGGCCAACTATTGGATTTACCGCTGATATAAAAGGATATACGCTTGACGATGTTAGAGACTTTTTTATAAAGTATTATTCTCCTTCTAACGCAACGATGGTTATTGCCGGAAATATGAACGTTCAAAAAACTATCTCATGGATAGAAAAATATTTTTCAGATATCCGGGCTGATGGAAATCCGGTAATTCCGGAGTCAATTTCATCGAAGAGGAGTCAGGAAAAAATTATTGTTTACGAAGACAAAGTAAATCTTGAAAGAATTTATCTTGCCTGGAATTCAGTAAATGCTTTCGAAACTGATGATGCAAATCTGGATTTACTATCGGATATTCTGACTGGCTCAAAAAATGCCAGGCTTACGCGCAAACTTCTATATGAGTTGGAAATAGTTCAGGATGTTAATTCCATGCAGTTTTCAGGAAAATACGGTGGTCATTTTATGATTGTAGCAACTGCAAAGCCAGGAAAATCTCTTGATGATATCAAAAAAATTATTTTTGATGAAATAGATTTTATTTCAAATGCAACAATCAATGAACGCGAATTAACAAGATCAAAAAACGTCATCACTTCGAATTTCATTTATTCACTGCAGAACATTGACACCGTTGCAGATTTATTAAACCTTTATAACTTTTATCTCGGTGAACCAAATTCATTCAATTTTGATTTGAACAGATATATCAATACTGAATCACAGGACGTAACGAACGCTGCTGCTAAATATTTAAAAAATAATTTTACAGAACTTCGCATAATCCCGGGGAATAAAAATGCAAATTGACAGAAGTAAAAGACCAGCAAGCTCGGCTAATATTGATTTCAAGCTCCCGAAGATTAACTCTCAAAGATTAAATAATGGACTGGATATTTATTTCGTTGAGAAAAATGAATTGCCGATTATCCGGTTAAGTTTAATTATTAATTGCGGCAGCAGATATGACCCCGTACATCTGAATGGATTAAATAATCTTTTAGCAATGTGTATTGATGAAGGTGCCGGAGAGTTGAATTCACTTCAGCTTGCCGATGAATTTGAAATGCTTGGTGCACATTTTTCTGTTTCCACTGATCCGGATATTATGTTATTGTCACTGCAAACATTAACAGAAAATTTTAATAAAGCACTGAACCTTTTCGCTTGTGTTGTGACCAAACCTCATCTGAATGAAATTGATTTTAAACGAGAACAGGATAAAGTGTTTGTCAGGCTCCGGCAATTAAATGCTGAACCAGATTACTTAGCCGAAACAGCTTTTGAATATTTTCTTTTCGGCAATTCTTCGCCGTATTCACTTCCTACACTCGGAACAGATAAAACAATAAATAAAATTACTATTGATTCTATCCAGCGCAGCTACTCGAAAAGTTTTTCTCCGTTAAATTCCAAACTTGTGGTGGCAGGAAATATTGATAAACTGAATCTGGATTCTGAAATCGGGTCAGCGTTAGGAAACTGGTATTCTAAACATACGACGGATCAGCAAGTACTTGAATTTAAGAATCCAGGTAAAAAAGTTTTAATAGTTGATAAAGAAGGCGCGGTTCAAACAGAAATTCGTACGGGTCATTTAACTTCTAAAAGGAATCAGGAAGATTTTTTTCAGAAACAAATACTCAACCTTACTCTCGGTGGTCAGTTTTCCAGCAGGTTAAACCTGAATCTCAGAGAGAAAAACGGATATACGTACGGTATTCATTCAAGATTTAATTATTGGAAAGATGCTGGTTACTTTGCTGTTTCAACGTCTGTTGATACTGAATTGACTTTTCAGGCGCTTAAAGAAATATTTTCTGAAGTTGATAAAATCAAAGATGGAATTACGCAAGATGAGCTGACTTTTGCCAAATCATCATTAATAAAACGATTCCCTTCTAACTTCGAAACTTATACTCAAATCTCCGGGAATATTATCAGAAAAATTATTCACAATCTGCCGGATGATTACTTTGAAAATTATACTGATAATATTGAATCGGTAACTCAGGATGAAGTAAACAAAATCGGATCAAGTTCTATTGATGCTGATAAATTAGTAACTGTTTTAGTTGGTGACTCAAAAAATATTCTCGCACAAATTAATGAAGATAAATTTGGCGAGATTAAAGTAGTAGAGTTTGATAAAATATTCGGAGAATGACCGCGGCTTAATTTTGCAGAATCAGACTACTTGCAATAAAACGATATCCAAGTTTTTTGAATTTTTTTATTTCCGCTTCTATTGAGAAAAATGTTTCTTCATTCATCAGGAAAATCTTGGAACCACCGGGATCAATCATACCGATCTGATTGATAAAATCATTGCGTAAATTTTCATCATTATCGAGCTTCACAAAATCAGAAGTAGTAAACAATTTAATTTTTCTTTTAGATAACTCTCTTTCAAATATTTCAAAGTTCACAGATTTATAGAATGCTGAATTATCATCGACAATAAAACAAACCGCCTGTTGATAATCTGTGACTAAAGTTTTTATCACTGTTACTATTCTGACTTCTGAATAACCCGGATCGAGCTTATACTTTTGTTCGCTGATATTATCATCAACTAAAACTGAAAATTGCTGACCATATTTTTGGATGATCTCCTGCTCTTTCAGATTACTGCTGCCGGGCAGCAAAAGAAAATTAATTTTTTCTGTTGACTCCAATAATCGAAGCGCTGAAGGATTATCCGGATGAACATCTCTGATAACGAAAGAAACATAGCCTTTATTACGATGATATGTCTTTGAATAATCGAATTCACAATTGAGGAAAACATTGTCACCATTTTTGAAGGCAACAAATGTTTTCCCGCCTTTGATTTTCTCGGTTGAAATTATTTTCAGGCTATCCTTTTTGAATGTCTGAAAAACTTCAGCTAATATTTCCGGAATGCTCAAATCTACCGGCACCTGAACTTTGTAACTCGATATTTCGGTTCCGGAAGAATTATCTTTAATTCTTTTTTCTTTTATTAATTTTTGATCTATTCCGAAATCATCAAGAATGTTATTAAACTTATCACGGATCTCAGCTTCATTTAACAGGGTTTCATGATCGGAAAAACTAATTTTGTCCTTCAAAAGAATTTTCGCAGCAACCAATACTATTGCTAAAGAAAGTAATACAATTAAAAGTTTCCTTCTGAAATTAAACGAAGTCATTTTAATAAAGAGATTGATCAGCGGTTCTTGAATTCAGGTTTTCTTTTTTGAAGAAAAGCTGAAGTTCCTTCTTTAAAATCTTCGGTGCCGCACGTCAAAGCAAATAAACTTGCCTCATAACTCAAACCTTCAGTCAAAGACATATTATCTGTGGCTTTAACTGCTTTTAGTGCAAAACGGATTGCATGCTGACCTTTTGAAGAAATTTTATCGGCTAATTCCAAAGTTTTAGTCAACAATTCATTCTGCGGATACACCTTGTTAACCAAACCAATTCTAAAAGCTTCCTCAGCAGTTATCATATCTCCGGTCAAAATCATTTCGAGAGATCTTGCAGAATTAATTACTCTTGCAAGTCTTTGAGTTCCACCGTAACCTGGAATGATACCAAGATTAACTTCCGGCTGACCAAATTTTGCATTCTCACTCGCAATTCGGATATGACAGGCTAAAGCTAATTCACATCCGCCGCCAAGTGCAAAACCATTTACTGCTGCAATCACAGGCTTATCTGATGTTTCAATTGCTCTGAAAACATTGTTACCTTTTTCAGAAAACTCTTTGGCTGAAATAACATCCAGCTTATTCAACTCACTAATATCAGCTCCTGCAACAAAGGCCTTTTCACCGCTTCCGGTGAAAACAACTACATAGACTTCAGGATTATTTTTGATTGAATTAAATACATCAGCGATTTCAATCATAGTTTGATTATTTAGTGCATTAAGTTTATCCGGTCGATTGATAGTAATTACTCCGGTGTGATTTTTAATTTCAAATAATAAGTTTTGATAGTTCATTTTGTCACCTTAAAAATTAACAAATAAAGGAAGTCTTACATTCAGATTGAAAGAAAAGTATTGGTTCGAATCAAAATAATTATAGTTAGCCATGATCTCCATCATAAACATTGAAAGTCCGGCACCGATTGTTCCGCCGAATTTCCAGGTATCTTCAGTAAAATTTGTTTTACCAGCATCTGCTTTGAATTCGTTCAACACGTGGAAATAACTATACGAAACTGAACCTTCAACGATTGGCATTAACAGAACAATGCTTTCAACCATCGGGCTAAAATAGTACCGCAAACCAAATGAAATCGGTAATATTGTAGTCGAATAATTTGAAAAATCTGTTTCTTTGTAAAAATCCTGTGAGCCTGGAAATTGTTCATAACCGAGCCGCAGGAAAATAAAAAATGGTAAATGATCACTATCGGAATATGATGCTTCCAGATTTAAACCATATCCCAGATCGGTTGAGTTTGAAAAATCAGCAACGGGAACTCTTGCACCAACGCCAACAGCTACGAAAACCCCAACTGCTTTACTTGCAGGTGGTTTCTCTGCATGCAGACTTGTTTGAATCAACAGGAAACTCAATAATATGAACATTGAAAAATTTCTTTTCTTCATGACGCAAACTTAATTAATTTTTCAGGTAATTGAACATTAAGAAAATCATTTTGTTTCATTTTGCCGGATTACATCTGTACCAATTCCAAATTTTTTCACAAGATCGCCGCCATAATTTCCGGTGTTAAAAACAAGAAAGATTAATACAAGTGCTAAAAAAATGAAGAGATACTTTATGGGACCAAACATCTTTTTCTTTAAGACAATGAATATTCTTAAAACACAAATGAAAACAGCAAACCACAGTGTGTAAGTTGCGTATGACTGATGATCATTTAACAATGTACTGCTCTCGTTATTCCACAAAGTAAAATCTGTTGCAGCCTGATTACCGGTTAACACCGCGAAGAATGAAGTTACAACACCAATGCACAGAATTAACAAAGCTGATTTGGAAAGAAATTCTTTATTTAAAATTATTCCGGAAATTTCCAGAACAGCATAAGTTGTAAACAAAGCAATCGGAAAGTGAACGACTTTAGTATGAATGTCAGCAAGTAAGTTTGTTTCCATTTGAGTTTTTCCAGAGTAATTCAATGATTAGCTGCTAAGCACTAAATCAACTTTACAATTAATATATTGATACTTCTGAATTATTATGAATGTGTTATTCTGAATCCGGCAACTGCCGGATTTTTTAATTTAAAAATCAGATATTTCACTCCTGCCTTGCCGGCAGGCAGGTCATTCAATATGACAAATTAGAATTTTTCAGAAGTCTCATATTTTCATTGAAAATATTTTTGCACATACATAAAACATTTCAATGGATCCATCTGCTATAAGCTCATTTTTATTTATCAGAAATTTCATGATTGGAAGTTAGTACTTAACTTTGTATAAAAATAATCCTTTAGCAGGAGCAGCATCAGCAGCAAAACTTCTGTCTTTCTGATCAAAAATATTTTTGAGCATGTCTGTGGCATTTTCCTGAGTGTATGTTTTAATCAATGTACCAACAATTGTGCGAACCATCCCGTATAAAAACCTGTTCGCTTCGATATAAAAAATTAACAAGTTTTTTTGTTTTCTCCATCTGGCTTCAAACACTTCACAAACTTTATTTTGAACATCAGGATTATTTTTACTGAACGATGTAAAATCTTTTTCTCCGATAAATGTCAAAGATAATTTATTAAGTTTTTCCATATCCATTTCTGAAAAATGAGTGTATGAATACCTGTCAAAGAATGGTGACTTACGCTCTGATATCAGATAAATATATGCTCTTTTTTTTGCACTGTACCTTGAGTGAAAAATATCATCCACTTGTTCAATAATGGTTATCGAAATATCTCTTGGTAAAACAGAGTTTAAAGAATATTGAAACTTCTGCATATCCAGTTCTTTATAATACATGAAATTAGCAACCTGACCCAGGGCATGCACTCCTGCATCAGTTCTACCGGCTCCAATAAGATTTATTTCCTGTTGTAATATTTGCTTAACCGAATTGCTAATTACTTCCTGCACAGTTAGCGCGTTTTCCTGAATTTGCCATCCGGCATACTCAGTTCCATCGTATTGAATAGTCATCTTATAATTAAACATTGGCACAAAATTAGTGATTTTATGATACTTCTCTCAGCACATTAAAATTGGTGACAGAGAAAGAAAAAATTATATCAGAAAATGTCCGGTTTAATCATCAATACTTTGTTTCTTAAAGATAAAAAATGCGTTTGGTCTATAATACTATTTTTGACAATTCACCTCAGATAAAACTATTAATTGATTGTAAAAATTATAAGGTTATTTCAGCTAATAAAGCTGCACGAAAGATTTTTAAATTATTAAAATCAGGGACGACTGAAAATTATTTAACTGATCTGTTACTTTTAAATAAATCCGCTGATTTGAAAAAACTTACATCAAAAAAATGTCAGGTTATAAACTCTGTACTTACAAGGAATAAGCAAGGTAAAAAGGTTGATTTCCGGATTGAATGTATAAAAGTGAAATTAAATGGAAAGTTTGTAGCTGAATGTACGTTTACAAAAAATTCAAAAACTAAATCATCTCACCCGAAATCAGCGGAATCTGAAGTTACTCAAACTAAATTAAAATCTATCTTCGATAATAGTCCACTTATGATTTTCATCCTGGATAAAGATGGATTTATCAAGGAAGTGAATTCACGCGGCGCAAAAGAACTTGGTTATGAAATAAATGAATTGGTTAATCAGCATGTTACGTTTGTATTTCATAAAGAGGATTGGCTGACGGTAAAAAAACAAATAGAAGAATGTCTTAATAATCCGGATAAAAATTTCAAATGGGAAATTAGAAAAATTAAAAAGAGTGGAGAGACTATCTGGGTTAGAGAAAATGCAAGTCTGATAAATTCGAATGGTGATGGACAGGATATTCTCATTCTTTGCGAAAACATCACAAAAATAATTGAAACAGAAAAATTAATTAATGACTCTGCTGCAAAGATAAAACAGATTGTAAATGCATCTCCTTATGGTGTACACGTCTATAATTTACAAGAAGATGACAGATTGCTGTTCACAGATTACAACCGTGCTGCTGATAAAATACTTGGTATAAATCACGCTCATCTTGTGAATAAAGAAATTCTTGAAGCATTCCCAAACCTTGCAGGCACCAATGTGCCGGCTACTTACAGGAAAATTGCACGTGAAGGGATCAAGGTAGAGAATGAAATTATTGAATACGTTGACCAGAACGTCAAAGGAACTTTTGAATTTTCAGCTTTTCAAATTGAACCGGGAAAAATTGCAACCTTTTTCAGTGATGTTACTGAAAAACAAAAAGCATACGATAGTCTGGAGAAGAGTGAATTAAAATTCAAATCATTATTTGAGCTTGCTAATGATTCAATTTTTCTGATGGACGAAGAAATATTTATCGATTGTAACCAAAAAACTCTTGATCTGTTTGAATGCAGTAAAGAAGATATAATTGGTAAACCACCGTATGATTTTTCTCCGGATTATCAACCAGATGGCAGACCCTCCGCTATTAAGGCTCTTGAAAAACTATCGGAGGCAATAAAAGGAAATCCACAGCGGTTTGAGTGGCAACATAAAAAACTTAATGGCGAATTGTTTGATGCTGAAATCAGTTTAAATAGAATTAATCTTGGCGAAAATGTTCTCATTCAAGCTATTGTAAGAGATATTTCCGGAAGAAAAAAATCCGAAGAACAAATTTCTATGCTTGCACACGCTGTGAAAAGTATTTCAGAGTCAATTTGCATTACCGATACTGAAGGTAAAATAATTTTCGTGAATAACTCATTTTGTAATTCGTATGGCTATACGTACGATGAAATACTTGGTAGTCACATCTCGTTACTTCTTTCTAATCAATCCGCCGATGGTTTTCTGAATCATATACTCTCTTCGACTTTACGAGGCGGTTGGGGCGGTGAGTTATTGAGTAAAAGAAAAGACGGTTCTGAATTTTTATCATCCATATCAACATCAGTTATCAGAGATGAGAAAGGCAGTCCAATAGCCTTTACAATTGTTGCCATGGATATAACAGACAGAAAGAAATCCGAAAATGAGCTGCGTGATTCAAGACAGATGCTTCAATTGATACTTGATAATATACCACAACGTATATTCTGGAAAGATATTAATTCTAACTATCTGGGTTGCAATAAAAATTTTGCAAACGATGCAGGTTTTTCTAATCCTTCAGATTTAATTGGGTTGAATGACTACAACATGCCCTGGAAAAGCGTTGAGGCAGATCATTATCGTTTGATTGATAGTAAAGTAATGAAGAATAATCAACCAATATTTAAAATTATCGAACCACAAACTCATTACGATGGTATGTTAGCCTGGGTCGAAACAAATAAAATACCGTTGCACGATGAGCTTGGAAAGGTAGTTGGAATTCTTGGTACATACGAAGACATAACCGAAAGAAAAAAATCAGAGGAAGCACTAAAAGAAAGTGAAGAGCGTTTTCGTTCCTTAATTGATAATATGATTGAAGCTGCTTTAATTATTGACTGGGATGGTGAAATTATTTTTGCTAATAACAGTGCTGCAAAATTGGTTCATCTCGAAGATGCATCTCAAGGTATCGGCAAAAATGTATTCGAATTTTTACATGATGATTTTGCACCACAGGTTTATTCGGCACTAAAATATTTAGAGAGGAACCCTGCCCCGTTCAAAGATGAATATATTATCAAAACAACTCAAAATGAAGAATTGTGGGTAGAAAGTCTCGGAATTAATATAATGTTCTCAAATAAAAAATATATCCTTGTTACTTTAAGAGATATAACAAGCAGAAAAAATGTCGAGAAACATTTACTTGAAGCTAAAGAGAAAGCAGAAGAACTGAACAGAGTAAAATCTAACTTCCTCGCAAATATGAGTCACGAATTAAGAACTCCGCTTGTAGGAATTTTAGGGTTTGCAGAATTGCTGCAAGAGAGATTAAGAGAAGATACAACAAAAGAAATGGCTGATCGTATTTTAACGAGTGCCGGCAGGTTGATGGATACTCTAAATCTTTTACTTGATCTTTCAAGGATTGAAGCGAAAAAGGTTGACATTAATCTTCAGCCAAACCGAATTTCTGAATTAGTCGAATCACAGGTTCAATTATTTGAAGCAGTTGCGGAAAAGAAAAATTTATTTCTTGAAACTTCTATTATCAACCATAATTTATACTCGAATGTAGATGAGCAAATATTCAGACAAATAATTAACAACCTCGTCAACAATGCGCTTAAATATACTTACACTGGCGGTGTATTGGTTTCAGTTGATTCAATTATTAATGATTCAGGTGAGTTTGTAAGAGTAAGTGTGAAGGATACCGGAATAGGAATACCAACGGAAAGTCTGGGATTGATTTTTCAGGAATTCAGACAAGTAAGCGAAGGATTTAACCGACACTTTGAAGGAACCGGACTTGGTTTAACTATTACAAAAAACTTTGTTGAATCGATGGGTGGGCAAATCAGTGTAAATAGTACTATCGGTTCCGGATCAACATTTACCATTATCTTCCCTTTACTAAAAGATTATAAACAAATTGAAGTTAAGAAAGTAATAGATTCAAATTCAGAACTACTCTCCGTTAAAGAATATAAAGCTGAGTTCAGACCAAAGCTTCTTGTCGTTGATAACGATGATTCAAGCAGAGATATAATAAAATTGTTCCTGAAAAATATTTGTGAAACTGATTTTGCAGACAGCGGTGAAAAAGCCTTCAGACAAGTAAATGAAAAGAAGTACGATATTATTCTGATGGACATAAATCTTGGTAAAGGAATGAGCGGTGTTGAAACAACAAGAGAAATAAGAAAGATTGAGAGCTATAAAGAAATTCCGATTGTTGCAATTACAGGCTTTGCGATGAGAGGAGACAGAGAAGAATTTATCCTGGCAGGATGCACACATTATCTTTCAAAACCATTTACAAGAACAAAACTTTTAAAACTAATAAGTGAGATATCGGAACCAAAGTAGCATTGATTACTTAATGTAAACTGTTTTGATATTGACGAATTCTCTAATACCAAATGATGAAAGCTCTCTGCCATATCCGGATTCTTTAATTCCACCAAACGGTAATCTCGGATCTGATTTTACAAAAGCATTTACAAAACAGCAGCCAGCTTGTAATTTTTCTGCTGCAATTTTTTCTCCTCTCTCATTATCCCTTGTAAAAACAGCAGCACCAAGTCCGAATATAGAATCGTTGGCAAATTCAATAGCCTGATTTTCATCCTTCACTTTTATTATTGCTGCAACAGGTCCGAATAATTCCTCATCGTAAGCAGGCATTCCTTTTTTTACATTTGAAAGAACAGTTGGAGGATACCATGCACCAACAGTTTCAGGAATTTCTCCGCCAAGTATTAACTTTGCACCAAGTTCAATACTTTTTACAACTTGCTGATGCAATTCATCTCTCAGCGAAACACTTGCCTGTGGTCCGATGTGATTGGATTCATCAAACGGATTACCCATTTTTTTTATTTTCATTTTTGCGACAAAAAGTTTTTCGAATTCATCATAGACTTTTTCGACAACGATAAACCGCTTTGCCGCAATGCAACTCTGTCCAGCATTAATTAATCTTGCATTGACACAAGTTTCTGAAGCCATTTCCAAATCTGCATCTTCGAGGATAATATACGGATCACTTCCTCCCAACTCCATAACTGTTTTCTTCAAAACTGATCCTGCGGTTTTACCAACAGCTTTACCGGCAGTAACACTTCCGGTTAAAGTAACTGCTTTGATCTTTTTATTTTTTATTACAGCTTCCATTTGAGATGAAGGGACTAAAATTGTTCTGAAAAGATTTTCAGGAAAGCCAGCTTCACGAAACACTTCTTCGATTGCAAGGGCACATCCGGAAACATTTGAAGCATGTTTTAAAATTCCTGCATTACCAGCCATTAAACCCGGTGCAGCAAATCTGAACACTTGCCAGAAAGGAAAATTCCATGGCATAACTGCAAGCACTGTTCCGAGAGGCTGATATGTTACAAAACTTTTTGATGCATCGGTTTGAATCAATTCATCCTTTAAAAACTTTTCAGCATTATCCGCATAATATTCACAGACCCAAGCACACTTTTCAACTTCAGCTTTTGATTGAGAAATTGGTTTGCCCATTTCAAGAGTCATTAATTCTGAATATTCTTCTCTTTTTGCTTTAAGAACCTGAGCAGCCTTCATCATAAGATTCGATCTGTGACCGAAAGAAGTTTCTTTCCACTTCTCAAATGCATCAGCAGTTAAATCTATAATATTATTTACTTCTGACGGAAGCATTGAATGATAAGTTTTAATCAATTGCAGGTTTGCAGGATTAATAGATTGAATCACGATCGCCCCGAATTTTTTAATTCAAATTTCATTTCATTTTTTTGATAACTACCAATGTCATATCGTCAGAGTATTTTCCATTCTTTGAATATTTAATTACATCTTCCAGGATTCCCAGAGCAATTTCTTTTGGTGAAGATTCGCTCAGCTCTTTTACTTTATTCAACAGGCGATCATCTCCGTATGCATCATAATTATTATCAGCTGATTCTGTAATTCCGTCTGAATAAAGAAGAAGAACATCATCCTTTGAAAAATTTATACTATCGACAAAATATTTTGCATCGGGTGCGGGACCCAGAACCGGACCAGTTGTTTTCAGATATTCAGCAACTTTTGTTTTTGCTTTAATAAAGATGGGCGGGTTATGACCAGCATTTGCATAAAGAAATAATCCACCACGATGTGTTGTTAATTCACCATAAAAAAGAGAAGTAAATTTATCATCTTCAAAAATCAGATTAACAAGCTGATTCATTCTCCGCATCAATGCTGCAATCTTTAATTCAAAACCACTCGCCATTCTCAGTGCACCTGAAATATACATAGCTTCAGCAGCAGCACCGACACCTTTACTTGCAGCATCTCCGACTGCTACTCCAAGTCTTTCACCATCGGATCCATGCAGAAGATAATCGAAGAAATCTCCACCGACAATCTCAGCAGGATTTGTTATTCCGTAGAGATCATAAACATTGAACTTGTATTCGTGCTCAGGAAGAATACTTTTTTGAAGTTGTCTGGCTCTGTCAATATCTGCTTTAAGGTGATCAACACTTGCCGATGTTCTTCTTTGTTTTATTTGTGCAGTTAAAGCTGTTGCAATAATGTTAAGATTAATTCTGAACTCTTCGTCTATTTTATCACTATTAAGAGCAAGCAAATACTCATAATAAAATTTTTCTTTAATTTTTTTTCTTCTGCCAACACCAGAAGCAGAATATTTAAATATGCCTTTTTTTCTTAATGTGCTGATTGTTTCCTGGCTTAAAATTGTTCTGTGCTTTGATATTGATTCAAGTATGGGGTAACGATTGATATCGATCTGAAAATCGGAATCAATTTTTTCAATATTGCCGGTCTGAAATAATATTTTATAGGTTTCAGATTGGTCATTTAGTTTCCAGATTCTTCCACCGGTAATTTCTATTTCTTCATTACCGATAATTTCGTTCATTGTGGCGATGAGCATTTCTTCTTCCGTTTTAAATTTCCCGGAAGCAATTGATTCAACAAGCCGATGTAATTTTTTCTGATCTATTGCCATATTTTATTCCGAATAAAAATCTATCATTTGCTGAATTGCACGTTTACAAACAGGACATAAACCATCTACTTTGATAGATCTCATCGTACAATCTTCCATTGGTCTGTAAATTCCTTTTTCCATATATCCACCGCCTTCGAATGCACCAACTTTATTTTTAAATTCATCCGTAGCCGGAGTTGGTATCGGTGTTCCCTCTTTTACAAGATCTTTCCACTTTGAATTAAAATCAACAAGTGTAGTAAGATTAGGATCAAGCGGTTCAACATCTTGCGGATAAAAATCCTGATATGCAACGTCCGATGTCCAATATTCATCTGCCAGAGAAGCAAATCCATGACCGAATTCATGCGTTACAATAAATTCAAAATTCTTGTCGTTCGTTACCGATAAAGAATAATGATTGTAAATTGCTCCACCTCCATATTTATCAGTATTAGCTAAAATATAAATCTGATCGTAAGGTGCATTTGAAGCAACGTTGCGCAGTGTCTTATTATCTGAGGTCATCAAATATCTTTCAGTATCAAACGTGTAAAAATTTGAATTGACTAAAGTTTTCTTCCAGATATTTTCTTTAGGAATATCAACTCCGGATTCGACAGAAGGGGCTGCTATTCCCCAGATGTTGAACTTATTTTTATTTTCTTTGAACGGAGAGGAGTTGAACAGATAACCAGCAAATTTTTCGCAATCGTTTTTGAATTTATCCATTTCATCTTTTGTATAACCTTCGGGAATTATGACAATATCAACTTTAACTGCCGGATCGCCTGAATGAATAACTTCAAAATTTTCATACTCAGCAGTTCTTTCCGGTTTGATAAAATAGTTTTCCGGATCAATTCTGAACTCAAATTTTTTCAGCAGTTCATTTTTCCTGTTATGACCGTAAAATTTTACAATAACAGGTTTCATTGGAAATGGAAATATGACCGTCTCGCTGAAAGTTTTGAAAGTCTGTTTTGCTTCTTCTGTTGTCTGCCATTCACTGAAAAGTGTTGCGTATCCTCTTGAGTAAATTAAAGTGTTAGAGTTTTCATCGTAAACTTCAAACCTGTATTTGCCGTAATTGAATTTATCAACAAGATTTACTTTTGATCCTCCCCAAAATGGTTCTTCGATCAATTCATCGAATGAATAAGAATCATTGTCCTTATTTCCTGTATGAAAATAATCGAGACGCAGTGTTTTGTCCTCGAAGTAATCTTCAAAATTTATTTGAGAGTAAGTAATAGAAGCAAATATCATCAGGGATAAAATTAATTTCATTATAAGACCTTATTAATCATTAGAAAATATTATTACAAAGATAGGAGTTTTGAGTGATAGTGGTAAAGTAAATATTGGATCCTGAATTTAGTTCAGGATCTGAATTTCTTTCGGAATTTCAAGCTATGCTCAAACTATTTTGGGAACCTGTCCAAAGGACTCCTTCGGAGAAACAAGTTCAGGTTTTTACTTTATTATTCTCGAGCCTGGTTTTACAAGTTCAATATCTTCTCTGCATAAAGGACATTCATCAGGCAGATAAGAAACAACTTCCATTTTTAAAGTTGAGAACTGAGGATAATTAAAATTCACGCTGCCATTACTTCTGTCCACAATGAACCCGACACCAACAACATTTGCATTGTTGTTTTTTACAATGTCAATTACTTCAAACACTGAACCACCAGTCGTTACAACATCTTCACAAACCAATACTTTTTCATTATCATCGAGAGCAAAACCTCTTCGGAGAGAAAGTTTTTTATCTTCTCTTTCTGCAAAGATGAACCTTTTGTTTAACTGACGTGCAACTTCCTGCCCAACGACAAGTCCGCCAATTGCAGGTGCAATCACAGTATCTATTTCATACTTTCTGAAATTATCTGCAATCATTTTACAAAGCACTTCATTGTATTCAGGATATTGTAAAACTTTTGCACACTGGAAATATCTGTCGCTGTGTCTTCCTGAAGTTAAAAGAAAATGTCCGGTTAAAAGTGCGCCTGATTTTTTGAAGATATTTAGAATTTCTGTTTCAGTCATAACTATCCGAGTCCTTCAATTTTTTCTGCAAGCTGAAAATCTTTTTTTGTAATTCCACCTTCACTGTGAGTTGAGATTGTGATTTTAACTTTATTCCAGGAATGAATAAAAATATCCGGATGATGATCCATTTTTTCTGCTTCTGCACCAACTTTGTTTACAAATGAAAGTGCCTCAGCAAAATCTTTAAACTGGAAAAGTTTTACGATCTGGTTTTCTTCCAGTTTCCAGCCGGATATTGAGGAAAGTTTTTTTGTTATTTCGTCTTGATTTAATAAAGCCACAAATCCTCCAAATTAGATTAGTTTTAAAATATAAAAAGCGTATTGATAAAATACGCTTTTCAAAAATAATTTTATTTAATATTTAGTTTTCTACTCGTCCGGGGGCTTTTGTTTCTTCGCCTGGTTTTGCAACTTCTAATGACTCATCGTAAAATACGAGGTCATCTGCACCTTCAACGTGCTTTGCAACTATCTTGGTTCCTTCTTTGAATGAACCACGAAGAATTTCTTCTGCCAATGGATCTTCAACATATTTCTGGATTGCTCTTCTTAAAGGTCTTGCACCAAACTTTTCGTCAAAACCTTTGTTGACAAGGAATTCTTTTGCAGTCTGATCAAGAATTAAATCCATCTTATTCTCTTCAAGATTCTTGTATAATCCTTTTATTTCAATGTCGATGATCTGCATTATATCTTCCTTGTCAAGATTACGGAAGACAATTGTATCATCAATCCTGTTAAGAAATTCAGGATTGAATAATTTCTTCATGGCATCTTCAACAGTATCCTTCATCTTATCATACTGATCTTTTGGTTTCGAATCGCTAAATCCAAACGAACTTATTGTTTTTATATCTCTCGTTCCAACGTTTGAAGTCATAATAATAATAGTATTCCTGAAATCTACTTTTCTTCCAAGACTGTCAGTTAAAATTCCGTCATCAAGTACTTGAAGCAGAATACTGAAAATATCCGGATGAGCTTTTTCAATTTCATCAAACAGAACAACCGAGTAAGGTTTTCTTCTAACTTTTTCTGTCAGTTGACCGCCTTCTTCATAGCCAACATATCCCGGAGGAGCGCCAACGAGCCGTGATAAGGAAAACTTTTCCATATACTCGCTCATATCAATTCTAACAAGTGAATCTTCAGAATCGAAAAGATATCTTGCAAGTGCTTTGCATAATTCAGTTTTACCAACACCTGTTGGTCCTAAGAAAATAAAACTTCCTATTGGTCTGTTAGGATTTTTTAATCCTGCTCTGGTTCTTCTGATTGCCTTTGTAAGTTTTTTAATAGCTTCATCCTGACCAACGATGAATTGCTTCAAAGCTTCATCCATTTTAAGAAGTTTTTCGGATTCAGTTTGTGCAATTCTGTTAACCGGGATTCCAGTCATCATTGCAACTACCGTAGCAATATCATCTTCGTTTACATCGTGAACTATATCTCTTGTCTTTGCATCCCATTCTCTTTTTGTTGATTCAAGATCAGCCTGGAGATTTCTTTCCTTGTCTCTGAGTCGTGCTGCTTCTTCATAATCCTGTCTCTTAACTACGGCAGCTTTCTCTCTTCTAACCTGTTCTATTTCTTCTTCAAGATCAAGAATTTCTTCCGGAACTTCAAAGTTACCCATATGAACTCTTGAGCCTGCTTCATCAAGAACATCAATAGCTTTATCCGGCAAATGGCGATCAGTAATATATCTGTTACTGAGTTTTACCGCAGAATCAATTGCAGCATCAGAATATTTTACGTGATGATGCTCTTCGTATTTGAATTTAATCTTTTCAAGAATTTGTCTTGTTTCATCATAAGATGGCGGATCAACCATGACTTTCTGGAAACGTCTGTCAAGTGCACCATCTGTTTCAATGTGTTTTCTGTACTCATCGAGAGTTGTAGCGCCAATACATTGAATATCACCGCGCGATAACGCGGGCTTAAACATATTGGAAGCGTCAAGGGAACCGGAAGCTCCGCCAGCACCAACTATTGTGTGTAATTCATCGATGAATAAAATAACATCCTTTGCTTTTTCAAGTTCATTCATCAGAGCTTTCATTCTCTCTTCAAACTGACCGCGGTATTTTGTTCCGGCAACGAGACCAGCAAGATCAAGAGTAACAACTCTTTTATCCTGTAAAATTCGGGGGACTTTCTTTTGAACTATCCGAAGAGCAAGTCCTTCTGCAATTGCTGTCTTTCCAACACCCGGTTCACCAATTAGTACAGGATTATTTTTCTTTCTTCTGCTCAAAATCTGAGCAACTCTTTCAATTTCTTTTTCTCTACCAACAACAGGATCAAGCTTATCGTCAATAGCAAGTTTTGTTAAGTCTCTTCCAAAATTATCGAGCACCGGAGTTTTAGTTTTTTCAGTTTTCCTATCAGGTGAAGTAACTTTGGCAGGACCAGCATCTTTGTTTCCTTTGCTGCTCAGCAACGCATTTAGTTCTGATCTTGCTGAATCATAGGTAACATTGAATTGATGCAATATCTGGGTTGCAATATTATCTTCATCTCTTAAAAGTGAAAGAAGCAAATGTTCGGTACCAATCACATCTGCTTTATAAATTTTTGATTCGATCTGAGTAATCTTTAAAACTTTTTCTGCTTGTTTTGTCAGTGGAATATTGCCAATCGTCAAAGTTCCACCAGAAGTTCTTACCGTATCTTCAATTGCTTTTTTCAGTTTCAATAAATCACAGTCAAGATTCCGTAATATTCTAACAGCAACACCCTGACCTTCCCTGATGATTCCGAGCAGAAGATGTTCTGTTCCGATATAATCGTGCCCCAGCCGAAGAGCTTCCTCCCGGCTCAATCTGATTACATCCTGTAATCTATCTGAGAAATTTCCGTCCATTTATCTTTTTCCTCTCTGTTTTATCGTATAAGTACTATTTTTTCCCTCTAAAAGTCCAACTAATATAAACATAAAATTTATTATTATTTCAACCAGTTTATTAAGTCACAGGCAATAATATCTTAGTCTAAAAATATCCGCAATGCATTATTTCAGTAAATAGTCCTTATTGACAAAATAAGTGCCAGTGGTTAACTATTAAATCTTTTGATTAAACTAAAAACCGAAGGCGATTTGATTCCAGTTTAAAACATCGGTTGAGACATTGAGGCAGATTATACTTCACAGATTGTAAAAGTGTGTCAGAAAGACCTGCTGAATTGATTTACAATAACGGAGAATTTGATTCTTGAAAGAACTATATTTCCCAATCAAAAGAATAAAAAAAATTGGAGAGTAAATGGAAGCAATAACAGGTCTATCTTTAGTAATAATCATAGCAATATTCTTATTTCTTATATTAATTCTTTATTTCGTTCCCGTCAGGTTATATATAGCAGCGATTTCATCCGGTGTGAAAATCAGGATATTTAAGGACCTTATCGGTATGAGACTAAGAAGAGTTCCACCAAGTATAATAGTTGATAGTTTGATAAATGCAACAAAAGCAGGAATTAATGTTCACCAGGGTTTACTCGAAGCGCACTACCTTGCAGGTGGTAATGTTAAGAAAGTTGTTGCTGCATTAATTTCCGCCGATAAAGCGAACATACATTTACCATTTGAGAGAGCTGCAGCAATTGATCTTGCAGGAAGAGATGTACTTGAAGCAGTAAGGATGTCGGTTATTCCAAAAGTAATTGAAACACCCACAGTTGCTGCAGTAGCAAAAGATGGTATCCAGTTAAAAACTATTGCAAGAGTAACAGTAAGAGCAAATATTGACAGGTTGGTGGGCGGTGCAGGTGAAGCTACAGTACTTGCAAGAGTTGGCGAAGGCATTGTATCCACAATTGGCTCAAGTAATTCACATAAAGAAGTATTAGAACATCCTGACAGAATTTCTAAAAGTGTTCTTGCAAAAGGATTGGATTCAGGAACTGCATTTGAAATTCTTTCGATTGATATAGCCGATGTTGATATCGGACAAAATATTGGTGCTATGCTTCAGACAGATCAAGCAGAAGCTGATTTAAAAGTTGCAAGAGCAAAAGCTGAAGAGAGAAGAGCATCAGCAGTTGCGAGTGAACAGGAAAATATCGCTGAAGTTGCAAAGCAGAGAGCAAGAGTAGTTGAAGCTGAAGCTGAAGTTCCAAAAGCAATGGCAGAAGCATTCCGATCTGGCAGACTTGGTGTGATGGATTACTACCAGATGCGTAATATACAGGCTGATACTGAAATGCGCGATTCAATTGCAAAACCGCAGGAGCCGAAAAAGGGTAGTTAGTAAATGGACAACTTATTCGAAATACTAATCTATGTTATAATCATTATCAGCTTTCTGAGCAGCATCTTTAAAAAGAAACAGCAACCTCAGAAAAAACCGCCGGTGCAGCAACCGCATCAAGAGGATTATTATCAAGTTGATGAGTCAAAAGTATCTGTCCCTCAATCTCAGCGAAAAGAGGAATATGATATAATGAGAGAACTTGAAGATTTCTTTAAAGTCGGAGAGGAAACTACTGTTGGAAAATTGCCAATCCCAAAAGTTCCATCCGAAAATATTCCAAAAATAGAAGAACACACAAAAGTAGAACGTCAGGAAATTCCAACTGTTATAGAACAAACTGAAGATGATTGGGCACGGAAAAAAGACGAAGTTAGAAAACGAATGGCAAGAGTTGATTCGGGAGTTGAAAAACAAGCTGCGTTATTTGAAGAATCTTTAGAGAGGAAAGTTCAGTTCCAAAATGATTTAGTACTCTCTATCAGATCAAAATTCAGAAATCCATCAACACTGAAAGAATACATTATCTTTTCAGAAATATTAGGTAAGCCAAAAGCGTTTCGAAGATGAACCAAAAAAAATATATACTAACACGGGTTGGTAAAGCGGGATTCGAAAAAAAAGTTGACGAATCCTGCCTGCCGGCAAGGCAGGCCAGTTTTGCTATAAATTATCAGCAGGAATTAAATCCATCACAGTACGAAGCTGTATCGGCTGTAAATGGTGCTTACTTAATAATCGCCGGTGCAGGAACAGGGAAAACAAGAACTTTAGTTTATCGTGTTGCAAGATTAATTGAATCCGGTTACGATCCGAATTCGATTTTACTTTTAACATTTACCAGAAAAGCTGCTAACGAAATGATGAAACGTGCATCGGTTTTATTGGACGATCGATGTTCAAAAATTCGCGGGGGAACTTTTCATTCCTTTGCTAATTTGACTTTACGAAAATATTCGAAAGCTGCAGGGCTTGATTCAAACTTTACAATTCTTGATCAGGGTGATAGTGAAGACATAATTAATTTGATTCGTTCTCAGGGTGGATTGATCAGTAAGGAAAGAAGATTCCCGAAAAAAGAAACGCTCAATAAAATTTACAGCTTATCAGCAAACACTGAAAGAGCTATTGAATTAATAATCGAGGAAGAGTATCCACATTTCTTACCCGAACTTGATGAGATATTAAAAATTCAGAAAGTTTTTGTTGAATATAAAAAGAGAAACAACCTGCTTGATTATGATGACCTGTTAATTTATCTGAGAGATTTTCTTGCAAGTGGAAATGCTGCTGCTAAAAATCTTTTATCCACAATAAGTTTTGTTATGGTTGATGAATACCAGGATACAAACAAACTTCAGGCAGATATTGTAAAAGGATTAGTTCAGCATAACGGAAACGTGATGGTTGTTGGTGACGATGCACAATCAATTTATTCTTTCCGTGGAGCTAATTTCAAAAATATAATGGAATTTCCAAAACTTTTTCCTGAAGCTCAGATAATAAAGATTGAAGAGAATTACAGAAGTGTTCAAAGCATATTAGATTTTGCAAACCACATTTACGATGGTGCAGTTGAGAAATACACAAAAGCACTTTACACGCGAAGACAAGGTGGTGATTTACCATTCATTGTTGCTGCAGCAAATGAAAATATGCAATCAAAATTTATTGTTGAAAAAATTCTTGAACTGATGGAAGAAGGAATAAATTTAAAAGATATCGCAGTACTATTTAGATCTTCTTTCTTTTCATTTGATCTTGAAATAGAATTGGCAAAAGCAGGAATTCCTTTTCAAAAATTTGGCGGGATAAAATTCATTGAAGCTGCTCACGTAAAAGATGTACTCGCATTTCTTCGCATCGCATCAAATCCAAAAGACATCGTGAGTTGGTACAGAGTTTTGCTTTTGCATGATGGGATTGGACCAAAAACCGCTCAACGAATTCTGGATGAACTCGCAACTGCAAAACTTACAATCGATGAAAATCCTGGAACTAAGAAACAGTTCGCTTATGAAAAAATAAAAGAGCTTTTTGTTTTTCTTTATAAGCTGAGAAACTCGCAAGCACCACCAAGTGAATTAGTCGGAATGATTTTCGAATATTATCATCCAATCTTCAAATTGAAATACGACGATTTTAATAAAAGAAGTAAAGACTTAGAAACACTTCAAAATATTTCTGAGAATTATCGTTCGCTTGATTCCTTCCTTGCTGATATGGCAATTGAACCGATCATAGATAGTGTAACTGACATCGGTGAGACAGATAAAGAAGATGAATACCTGACTCTCTCTACAATTCACTCAGCAAAAGGTTTGGAATGGCATTCAGTATTTGTGATTCATGCAGTTGAAGGTTACTTCCCTTCTGTAAGAGCAGTTGAAAGTTTGGAATCTTTAGAAGAAGAAAGAAGATTAATGTACGTTGCTTCAACAAGAGCAAAGCAAAATCTTTTTGTAACATATCCGATGCACATGTACAACAGGATTGATGGAATAACATTATCGAAGCCATCAAGATTTATTTCTGAAATGTCAACTGATAAAGCTCAGGGCTGGCTGGTTGAGGATGAGTTTTAGCCTCACTCCTAAATCCTCTCCCCGAAGGGAAGAGGACTTTTATAAGAATTTATATCCAATAATTTATAATAATAATAGCTACAAATTTTTGTTTAGAATAAACAACCACGACATTTCTCTTCCCTTGGGGAAGGGATCAAGAGATGGGCCAATTATCTCAGATAAATCATCTTCTTAGTTTCAACAAAACCTTGTCGTGCCTGCCCATTTTGGGAACTTGTTTCGGGATCTCCAACCCTCAACCGGTAAAAATATAATCCGCTTGATAATCCAGAGGCATCGAATTCAATTTCGAAGGTACCTGCCGGTTTTTCTTCGTTAACGAGTGTAGCAATTTCGTTTCCAAGTACATCATAAACTTTCAAAGTTACAAAGTTAGATTGCTTCGTTTCACTCTCAACGACATTTGGAATAGTATATTTGATTTTTGTGGATGGATTAAAAGGATTCGGAGAATTCTGATAAAGATGAAAATCGTTTGGTGATACTGAATTATCTGAAATTGAAACAGGATTTGAATAAAAGACTATCGCTTTCCAGAAAATTGAAACAGTGTCAGTACCTGATATAACAATTACACTAATAGTATCTGCTCCTTCCGCAACAGGAGAAGTAATAGTTGATTCATAAGTTCCATCTCCCAAATCAATAACTGAGCTTAATTGACCAATACCTGTATTTGACAGAACAATTTGTTTTCCACTTGCAAGAAGCGTATCGGAATTATTTTTTGGCAAGATGGTTATTACTGCTTGTGAAGTTCCATTTGCTGGAATCGTATCAGGATTAATTTCAATCTGTGATAAAAACGGATCAACAGTATTGAACTTTGCTATCTTCCAATTATCAAACATAGTTTGAAGTGAATCAATCGGATCAGTTCCAATCGGAGTATCCGGCACAACAATCTGAAGATACGGAGTATTTCCATCACCAATTCTTACAACTTTTACAAAACCTGACTGAGAAGAAGTTCCTCTTACAGCACAACGAGTATCTGCCCCAACTATCTTTGCTGCCTGAAGTGTTGCCATCAGCCTGTCAGCTATTGGTCCGGATGTATTAAGAAAAGTTGTTTGCATTGTGTCGATAATAATCTGTCCAAGTAAAATATTTCCCTGTATTGAATAACCAGGACCGGTAACATGATTTTTATAGTTTAAACAATTTACACCGGTGTAAGCTGCGCTTTCGCCATTTCTGGTTAAGTCAACAATACCATATTGACGAACGGTTGGATTTCCCTGGGCGTCATTTATTATCAACCAATCAATTATTTCTTGTGGTGATAATCCTTCTAACATTTTATTGTGCGCATTTTGCTGATTGGTGGCGTTCCATGAAGCTTGTGTATGAATACCTCCAATGCCTTCAATTACATCACTTAGAATAAATGCACCTATTCCACCAATTGGACCAACACACGAAGCACCAGCACTTCCGATTTCTCCGGTTACAGTATCAACTGCAACAATTGAGAATGTATCCTGCGCAAGGAGTTTAAATTGAATCAACAAGCTCAAAGCCAATAGAGTAAATGAATATTTCTGAATTAAATTTTTCATTTCTGTTTCGCAAATTTTAATGAATTCATTTTTAAATTACGAATTATTAATCAATAATACTTGATGCTGACATGAACACTTCCATCTCTTCCTCTGTCATCGAGACAGGTAATTTTCAATTCCTTTTCATTGGGAATGAAGAAAACACGTTCACCAGGTTTAGTTTTTTTTAAGAACTTTTCATTCACATACCAGTAGTGAGTTTTCACTCGGCTATCTGAAGCAGCAAGCAAAAGAATTTCCTGCTTCGAATCTTTCTCAAGAAAATATTCATAATCTTCTGATGGTGATAAAATTTTCGGACCGCTTTCAGCGTATATTGCAGAGCAATCCGGATTATGAATCGGAGGTTTTTTGTAATCAAATTTATTTTGATAAAGCCAAACAGAAAGTTCAGGTTGATAAACTGCAAACACTTCTTTTTTATATTCTGATGAAGGCAGACAGCTTGTGCAATACTGAATCGTTTCATCGAGATTTACGTAAACTGGTTTGTGAATATCACAGACTTGATTGTGAGATTTATTTTTAATCGCATAATCTGAAATTATACTTGGACAATACTGAGTCGGAATCATTCCGCTTTCTCTGCAAACTTTTCTTGTTATTAATTCTTCCGGTGCTTCGAACCATTTTACGTCCGAATTGTAGCCTGCCTGCCGGACAGGCAGGTCAATTGAATTGAACAAATCGAACAATAACGGAACTGCAATTTCACTCCCAGATAAATTTGTTGAACCAACTCCATTGAAGTTGCCCATCCAGACTCCGATAGTATAGTTTGGATTGAATCCAATTGCCCATGCATCTCTTTTGCCGTACGAAGTACCTGTCTTCCAAGCAAACTTTGGCAGCTTTGAATCGTTCGAAAGATTTGCAATATCACTCCGGTTTACTCCCGAAAGAATATCTGCAATCAAGTATGATGATGATTCGGAAAAAATTTGAGTTCCTTCCTGTTCTTCATTCTCAAGTATAAAATTTATCGGATATAATTTTCCGTTTCTCGCAAATGCAGTAAACAACCTCGTTAGTTCCTGAAGATTAGTTCCGCAGCCGCCGAGGATCATCGAAAGTCCAAGCTGATTTTTTTGTTTTTGTATTTGATTGAATCCACATCCTTCGAGAAAACTAGTGAAATTATTTAATCCAATTTGCTCAAGCAATTTTACCGCCGGAATGTTTAGTGAATTTACAAGAGCAAATTCTGTTGAAACGTTTCCATAAAATTTCAGATCATAATTTTCAGGTTGATATCCGTGAAAGTCAGTTGGAATATCAGCGAACTTCATTTGCGGAGTTAAATTTCCTTCATCAAATGCATAAGCATAAAGTGCAGCTTTGAGTGTTGAACCGGGTGAACGGATTGCAGTAATTCCGTTTACCTGTCCGAATGAACTTTCATCATAAAAATCAGCGGAACCACAGTAAGCAACGACTGATGAATTTCTGTTGTCAATGATCAGAACAGCGCCGTTTGTAATTCCTTTATAAAAAACTTTGTTGACATTTCTCTTTAATAAATTTTCTACCATCTGTTGAATTGGAAGTTCAAGTGTGGTATTAATTATATCACCGTGAAAATTTTCTTTTATATAATATGAAAAGTGAGGTGCAAGAACCGGAATTGAATATCGATTGTTTTCTATCGGCTCATTGAGTGCATCATTTAAGTCTGAGGATGAAAATATTTTTTCTTCACTGAACTTGTTTATCCAGTAATTTCTTTTCTGAATAACTGATATTAGGTAATCCTTTACCATTCCGACTTGTTCGGAATCTGACAAAAGATTTTGATTGTTAGATTCCCGAGTCGCTCCGTTCCCGGGAATGACATTATCAATGTAATTAATTGATTGTCTTCGATCCAAACGAAGATTATTTGGATCATTTGGAATGATTGCAAGTGTTATTGCTTGAGCAAGACTTAATTTATCCGGTGGTCTGTTAAAGTAAATGTATGATGCTGACTTTACTCCTTCAATATTTCCGCCGAAAGGAAGAAGGCTCAGATAGAGTTCAAGAATTTCTTTTTTTGAATATTTAATCTCAAGTTGAATCGCACGAAACATTTCACCGAGTTTATTAAAGTACGTTCTCTTTTTTGGTTCAAGCATTCGTGCGACCTGCATCGTTATTGTTGATGCTCCAAGCTGAGTCTCTCCTGCACTTACATTTTTATAAAAAGCGCGAACTACAGCAATTGGATTTATTCCCGGATGCCAGTAAAACCAACTGTCTTCCTTTTCAACTATTGCTTTGATGAGTTCAGGAGAAATTTCATCAAGTTCTGTTCTCAATCTCCACTTATCATCACATGTCAGGTAAGCAGTTAATAGTGTTCCGTCTTTTGAATGTATTTCTTTTGAGAATTCCTTTTTCGATGGTAATGGAAAAAGCAAATCCAGCACAATAAAAAGTAACAGTATTGTGAAGACAATCTTTATTGTACGATCATATTTTTTTAATAGTTCAAAATGCATTTATACCCAAGTATACCCGAATAATAGAACGCAGATTCCGCTGATTGAGCAGATCAACGCAGATAATAATTTATTTAATTTCATATTTAAAATCTGAGAAAATCTTGCCTGATCTGCGTCACCTGCGTTCCATTAAAAATTTCTTGTTACACCTCTATCTAATAGAACGCAGATTTTGCTGATTGAGCAGATCAACGCAGATCAATATTTTTTGTGATTAAATATTATGCTCTTTTAATAAACAACTTTTGTTGAAATTGAATTAATGCTATAAAAATATCATTTTTAAAATTTATCTGAGAAAATCTTGCCTGATCTGCGTTACCTGCGTTCCATTAAAAATTTCTTGTTACACCTCTATCTAATAGAACGCAGATTTTGCTGATTGACCCGATTATCGCTGATCTGAATTTAATTTTTTGTTTTTATTCATAAATATTTTTCTTCTTACTTCAGGCATTTTTCCGAAATTCAAAAGTAATCCAACTTCAACATCTGTTGCTTTTAAATAATTTAGTAATTGCGCTTCGTGTTCTTCACAAATATTTTCAGCAGCTTTTAATTCTACTATAACCAATTTTTCAATTAAAAGATCGGCAAAATAATCTCCGATCATTTCTGATTCATAATAAACTTTAATATTCTTTTGCTGCTCAACAAAAATTCCCATTTTGTTTAGTTCAATTCTCATTGCATTCTCGTACACTTTCTCCAGAAATCCATAACCGAGAGTATTATAAACTTTATAAAATGCCTGTATTATTTTTGAAGTTAATTCTTTATGTAGATACTCTTCCATTTTGACCTCCTTGATTAATGATTATATGATACAGAACGCAATTTAAATCTGAGAAAATCTTGCCTGATCTGTGTCACCTGCGTTCCATTAAAAATTCCTTGTTACACCTCTATCTAATAGAACGCAGATTTTGCTGATTGAGCAGATCAACGCAGATAATAATTTATTTAATTTCATATTTAAAATCTGAGAAAATCTTGCCTGATCTGCGTCACCTGCGTTCCATTAAAAATTTCTTGTTACACCTCTATCTAATAGAACGCAGATTTCGCTGATTGAGCAGATCAACGCAATTAATAATTTATTTAATTTCATATTTAAAATCTGAGAAAATCTATCTAATCTGCGTCACCTGCCTACCGTCAGGCAGGTCTGCGTTCTATTGTTTTTAAACTATTCTCCTAACCTCTGCAAAACTTTCACAACACCGGCACCATGATACGAATGATACTCCTGATCATACATTGCTTCTGCACCAATTACGGGAAGCTGATAAGTGCCCTGATTGACTACACGAAGCAAGTAATAAAATTCTTTTGTCTGATTTCTAACCAAGTTAGTGAACAAAAGCAATCTGTCATCACGGATATCCATATACTGAACATTCATCGGATTTTTTGAAACCCATTTCAACTCAGTTGCAGGATTTAATCTGGGATTCTCAATTTCAAATCCCGCAGGAATTAAATCTGTAATGATTATGTTTTCAGCATTTCTGTCAAATCCTGTTAACTCAATTTTACAAACGATCAATTCGCCCTGATAAAATCCTTTATCAGGAATTAATCTTCCGGTATTGTAACTGTAGTATGATCTTCTTATCCGCATATTTGAATCTTCTTCTTTTACTTTATCATTTACTTTCACACCTTCAGCACTCCAGAAATAATATACTTCACCATTCCCAGAAGCTTTCAATGAAATATTTGCAGCATTTAGTTTGCTATCTGTTACGGTCAAATCTTTCCCTGAAAATTTATTAATTGATTTACCATCAACAAGAATATCCACAACTACATTTGCATCTGCATTCAAACTTGCAGCTTTACCAAGTGCAAGAAATGCAAATGATCTTTCCTGAGTTGAATACATTCTGTCCGCGTTCTGAGTGAGATATTTTATGATTTGTGGAATCTGTTTGTTAGCTGGTTCAACTTGCAGAAGAACATTCAGCATTATTGCATTAGCACGAATATCAGAATCAAAACTTCCGCCAGTTAATCTGTCAGTTCTCTCAGGAGTGAAAGCGTTCGGAACAATTTCATAATATGCATTCCATCTTCCCATCAATGCGTAAGAACCTGCAAGAAGATAACGCATATCTTCAGATACTAAATGAGGACGAGCTTTGTAATAATTCATTGTTGCAATATCACCTTGCTCAGCCATTGCAAGTACATAAAGCGAATAAATAATTTCTTTGTTTGCAATTTTCTTAATTGTTCTTCCGGTTGAAAGATAAGTTACATAATCAAAAGTGCTTTGTTCTTTTGCTTTCTGAGAAAGATATTTCATCAACCTGTTGAGTACATTTTCTGAAACATTAAAACCTGCTTTCTTTGCTTCCACTAAAAAGTGGGCTGCATAAACTGATCCCCACCAATTCGATTCGGTTCCTCCCTGCCAGTATGCGATTGAACCATCATACAACTGCATCGATTCAATTTTGCGAATTCCTTCTTTCACATAATAGACAGGATTATTTGAACGATACATTTCCGGCGCAACAAGCTTTGCGAGATCTTCAAAATATAATTGCGGAAATAATTTAGATACTGTTTGTTCAACACAACCGTGTGGATAACCAACAAGATATTTCAATTGCTTTGCAAACTTTACAGCAGGAAATTTGCTTATTGTTAATGTTGTTGATTGTGTTCCTTTCAGAAAATTTTTTGGAATATCAATTTTAATTTCATTACCGGCAGTAATTGTTCCCGAACCAGTTTCAACAACCAGCGGAGAAATTGGTCTGACTGCAATATCTATTTCCTCCTTAATCTTTGCGAGTCCATTGGTTTCAAAAATTATTTTTCCGGCTCCAACCTGTGACTGAGCAACAATATTAAATGTAACATTTCCGGTTGAATTAGGTTTAAGCTGAATTGTTTTTTTTTGTTGATGAAGTAATTTTCAATGGTCCTTCTACGTTTATCGATACCTCCACATTCGCTGCTTTATCTGTTGTATTAATTAATGATACAGGCGTAACAAGCGAATCATTCACTGCAAGAAATCTTGGAACTTGCGGTTCAAGAATTAAATCATCAGCAACTTTTATTTTATTTTCGGCTGAACCAAACTTTGAATCTGTATAAGCAACTGCCATCAATCTGACTTCACCATTGAATTGAGGAATGTTTAAAGATACAGTTACGGTTCCATCACTGTTAGTTTTCTTTATTCCACTCCAGTACGAAAGAAGTTTAAATCTTTTAACAGAAATCGGATTTGTCCTTTTCTGAAGCTGTTTTTCCATTTCACCACCACCGGGAGAGGAATTGATTTTCACAATTTCCGGAAGAAGAAGTTTGTACAAGTCATAACTTTCAACCATTAACGGACGTTTTGCGTACATAAATTCAAATGGATTGGGTGTTTCATAATTTGTTATTTGCAAAATACCTTCATCAACTGCTGCTACAGTTACATAAATATCTTTCTGGGATTCAGTTTTGATGGTGATGTTTTGTGTTGTGTTCGGTTTAATTTTTTGAGGTGCAGAAATTGTAACAGGAAGTTTATTATTGTTCTTCACAACTTTCATTGATGCAAAACCATGTCCGACAAGAAATGGTGCGGTGTCATCTTTAGAATGTTTCTTAAAAAGTGTTGCAGTTACGTAAACATTCGGCATGTAATCATTATTAAGCGATAGTTCAAGCTCTGCAGATCTTTCATTCACATCAAGATATTGATACTCATACACATTTCCGCGTTCAAGTGTAACGAGAAGCTTTCCAGAAAATGGACAGGTAAAAAGAACTTTAGCTCTTTCACCGGGTTCGTATTGTTCTTTATCATAAACAATCTCGACTCTGCCTTCTCTATCAACTTCAAAAGATCCTGCTGTTGATGTTCCCCAACTGTAAGCATAAAAAATTGTCTTCTCATAATTACTATCCCCCTTTTTTAAAATTCTTAATTCATACTTACCTGATTTTGAAACGATTACATTAAACTTTGTTGGTCCGGTTATAGTTATATCTTTTTCCCATTCAGTAAATTCTTTTTCTTCAGATGCATAATAGTAACGATTGCTGTAATCTTTTTTCAGAACTGTCTGCCATTCATATCTGACAAGTTTTGCTGTTGCGGAAAAATCTTTAATCTGTTTATCATCTTTATTAACAGCAACAAGATTGAAGTTTATATTCTGATTCACTCCATAGTAATAATCAGTTGATTTTATTCCGATGAAATAATCTTTCGGGAAAACATCAAAACTTGCTGAACGAGTTACTGTTCTTCCCGTTAAATCAAAAACACTAACGTATGCAGTCCCGGTTACAATTCCTTTGCTCTGTATTCCGTCAGGAATATTGAATTCGATTTTAGTTTTTCCTTCCGGATCCAACTGACCTTCGAGAAAAGTATTTTGTATTTCAGTATTGGTGATAGAAGAATTCGAAAAAGTGTATCCGGGATAATTTTTGCTGTAGAAAGATTTGTGATTCAACTGAATATCAGCTTCATATTTCATATCCGCAGCAGGTGCACCAAAAAGAAATTCTGCAGCCACATCAATTTTAACCTTATCACCAGGTTTTGATTTCTGTTTATCCGAAGAAACATTAACGCGAATTTTATCGGGGACAAATTCCTCGACACTGAATTTGTACGAACCGATCAGCCGTTTATCGCCTGTATATACATCAACAGAATAACTTCCTGTCTGTGAGTATTCAGGCAGTTTAAATGCAAGTTCAAATGAACCTTGTGCATTTAAATCTTTTTTGAACTCTTCAAAAACTTTTCCGGTTGGTGTAATTATTTTCGCAATCAGAGGAACATCTTTAACAATCTGAATTTTATCATTTCTCACAATCGCTGATAAGTTAATTTCTTCACCGGGACGATAAATATTTCTCGGTCCGTAAAGGAACACATTGAAATCTGCGGCATACTGTGTTAATCCTCCTACATCGAACCGTGAAGTTTCAACTAATGTTTCTCTTAAATCTATGTAATTAAAATCTTCATCCTTCTCAACAACAATTAATCTTGGAGAAAATCCTTCAATATTTTTTTTCACATCTTTGAAAACTGCAACTCCACCACCATCTGTATTTGCTGTCAATAAAGTCTGGTTGTTTGATGAAATAATACTTACCTCAGCACCAGATACCGGCTCTGCACTACCAATCGAATTCACAAAAACATAAATCTGATCCTCAGCTACTTTTGAAATAATTCCGAGATCAGAGATTGCGACAACTTTAGAATCACTTCGCCATCTTTCTTCTTCGGAACGAACGGAAACCGTGAAGATTCCTTTATATTTCTGACCAAGCGCTTTGTCAAGATTAACTGTAAAACTCTTTAGCCAGTTTTGTCCCTGTTGTAATTTTATTTTTTCTTCGTAGAGAGATTTTCCAAGATCACCGACATAATAATCCGGGTTGTAGCCATAATTATATTCATCATAATAATAGTAGTAGCCGTACTGATTTAAGAAATGAAGAATATTATTTTTATAAACCTGCGATACTTCAACCTCAACTTCATTAATATTTACTGCGTTGACTTTCAGATTTTCCTCACCGCCAAGCATCAGATACTTTCCTTTTTTATCTGCAAAGTTGATTGAAGGTTCAACATTCACCATTGAAACTTCCTGTTCATAATCATCCTGAAGGATACCACCGTACAATCCGGGTAAACCTTTTTTTATTTTGAGTTCAACGGTTTGAACATTACCGAGATCAGTTTCAATTCGCAAAACATTTCCACTTACCGAAAAGTTCAGCTTCTTTTCCGGGTTGGTAGTTATAAAATCTTTTAATCTTTTTTCATCAACTGTTTGCGTTGTTGCAACTTCAATCCATCCCGAAGCTCCGTTGAATCCAGCAGTTACATTTGTGATTGCAAGCTGAGTAATGGGAGGAAGTTTTGCTTCGAAAGTTCTTGATTCCTTTAAACCGTCTTTACCAAGTGAAGAAACAAAATTTTCTTTTACTTTTACAGAGAATAACTGTTCTTTATCTGTCTGCTGAACTTCTCCAAAATTTATTGCAATAACATCTGCGGTTTGTTGGGAAACAATCTGAAAATCTGTTACATCAGCACCTGCTCTTTTGATTTCCAAAAAATCTTTCAATGATTTTGGATCAACAGGATAATTGAAATAAATATTTGCCTGCACGCTCAGCTTATAATTCTGGTAAGGAATATTTGTCCAGAAAAAATCAACTTTTGTAACATCAAAGAAAGGTGTGTGAAAAGAATATTCATCAAAGTCCGGAGAGAAATTTGTTTTAAATAAAACATTTTTATTAATGCTTGCTGAATATCTTTGCATCGGTTCAAGAGGTGAATCAGGCGAGAAAACTAAAGTGCTTGGAGACGACCATTTAAACTTCCCCGGAATTTTCGGATTGAACGTAACAAACTCTTCATCGAGCCATTTATTCTGCACATCGGCAGGTGCAAGGTCTTCAGAAAATTCAATTGTGAAGTTGGTGAGATTCTGAACCTCACCTGTTGGTGAAAATGAATCGACTTCAACCGTATTGGAAGGTCCGCATCCGATTATAATTAATAAAAAAATTACTATTGAAATGAAGAAATGAAGCGAGCGCATTTTGTTCTCCTTAAAAAGCAGATAAATTTTTGTATGCAAAATATTTATTTAGAATGAAAGAAGGAATTATAAGGAGATAAAAATTGCAGACAATAAAAAAACCCTGCCAGTATTTAACGGCAGGGTTAACGGGGAACCAGCATTTATTCAACCTTTTTGTTATTCTGTGGTGTTGTTTACTACATTAGATATAGCTAATTCTAAAGCCATTGAAACAAGTGTCAATCTATCCTCTTGAAATTCAAACTTTAAAACAAGATTTAACGGATCACAACAAGTATTTTGTATTCTGAAAATCTTTGTGAAGTAAACAACCGACTGGTTTGCTGCATTAACTTTGACAATCTGTACCGATGGCTTTTTAACAGTCCACGGACGATTGCAATGTGGGCAGTTGACTTTAAACAATGCATCAACAAAAAGATCAACTTTAAGAGTCTTATCCGGAGACGTTCCTGCCGGAGATGTTTTATAAGTACTCAGATTGTGAACATTCCAGATGTCTTGTTCTACTTCACGAATTCCATAACGCACAAGTCCTGATATTTCAACAAGGCTGTTGAGTTTGTGACTTGGATCGTAAAGTGTTCCCGATAGTTTTATCACATTTGGATATGTGAAATGAAATACATCTTTGTTGAGTCCATAGGTTGATGATTCCTCATCAGGGCTGCCAATAAATTTTGTGGACTCAAAACCTTCAGGGTCCGTAATTGAACTCTGGCATCCTAAAAAGAAACCGAATACCAGAAGTGTCAGGGAGATAAATAGAGCTTTCATTTTAGTACTCCTTAGTTAAAGTTTATTAATATTGATTTATTTCTGTGGCTAAAGTTCTTTCGTTTGGCAGCGCAAGCCACACTGCGCTTAATTCAATACGATTATATGTAACCAGGAATCTGACTTTAAGCAGCATTCCGTCTTCACGACCTTGAATTGAATATGATTTTTCAAGCAGTGATACAGAGTTTCCAACTAATGCAACAAAGTCTTCAGATACATCAGAAATGAATCCGGCTAACTCATCTTCTGGTGATGGTGAACAAATTGTACAGACGTACTGCATATCTACATCGGTTTCAAAATAAATTGAAACAGATTTTTGAGGTTCAGGTAACATCTGATCCCGGTACGAAATTCTGTAAATATATTTTATTTGTCCTGATACCCGGTAAAACGAATTACCAGCAGAACGTGGATCACTTAACAATTCCTGAAGTTGGATTACACCGTGCAAGTTTGTATTTGTTTTTTGGACTTCAGATTTATCAACCACGTCATTTATTAATGGATCAACCGGAGAATCCTGACAACCAGTTAAGAACAATAACACTGCAGCGGAGAGAGATACGATTAAATTTTTCATTTTAATACTCCTTAATATTTTATGTGAAGTATCTTTCAAGTCGAACCAGATTTACGTTTGCCAATCCTACTCCATTTGTTGTTACCAGATAGCGAACAAGAAGCACAACATCGCTTCTGTTGGTGATTGAGTACATCTTTTCAAGAAGTAGTATTCCTTCTTCACTTACGTAAACAATTTCTTCACTCCTGTTTTCGATACGCCATTCAAGATGAACCATTCCAAGTTTATCACAAAGTTTTGAGCTCATATGAAATTTCAGGGATATCTCCCATAATCCAATTGGATTCATTGTTCTGTTAATTACCTCATGCGTGTAATTAACATAACCGTTAAGATTACAGATACCGTAATTCGGATCTCTGACTTCGCAACATATTTTAATTGTGTTTTTGACAGGAAGACTATCTTTATTGATTTGAGAAATTTCAGGTTGGTTAATCTGATTTTCCTGACACCCGGAAAATATTGCTATAAAGAAAGCGATTAGAATTAAACTTAATGTTTTCATTTTGACCTCCAAGTTTTTTTTAAAATGTTGTTTAAGCTACAGTGCAAATAAAATAAATTGATGAGGGAAGTAGTTATCAACTACGTTGCAAATAGTTGTCATTTTTTCAAAATCACTTGAACTAATGTTTCAAAAACTTGCAACTATGTTGCAAGTATTCTTTTTATTCATTTTTGTACGACTTTCAAGAACAGCAAATGAGTTAACGCACAGGAGTTATTACAGATTGATGAGAAGTGAAAATAAAAATGCGGATTAATCATCCGCATTTACAATTAATTTATAAAACAAATTATTTTACTTATAACAATTACTTAGACATTACAATTATTCTTGGAGGTGCATCAGGCCAGCTTAGGGTGCTAATACAAAAAATGGAACAATAAAATACCTGATCATTGATAGGTTCCCTTACCACATATGAATCGCTTACATCATCAGCAGAATTAATTACAAAACCAAGATTTTGTTCTTTGATAGGTAAAAAATCAGCAGCATTAATAATGTATATAGCAAAATCACCATTAATTGTTTTAAATTGAATTGTATCATCCACAGCTACGTCTATTCTTATTGTTTTAGCAAAGCAGGGGGCATCTGCATCTAATTCTATCAGATGAAATTTTGCTGGCTCGGTTGGTTGCGCAAGTATTATGTTTGAGAAACAAACTGCGAAAAAAAGAACCGGAATAAATTTTAATTGTTTCACATAACCTCCTATTTATGGTTGTTAATAAATGAAATTATTTAATGAAAATGTTATAAAGCGAATCAACCCCCGGGTGTTCAACAATTAACACCCGAAGGTGAATTAGAGAAATGATTTATTTGATCGCAGAGAAATTCTTGAATATGTGTTCATAGAATTAGTTATTTATTTTTTCTATTCTTTAACCTGCAATGTTGCCCGGTAACGATCTTTAGCCGCTACCGCAGTCAACAATGTTCTTAGTGCATTTACGTTTTTACCTTGCTTGCCTACAATTTTACCGATATCAGTTTTATCAACTTCTATTTTTATATCAATTGTCTTCTGATCGGAATTGCTTTCTTCAATTCTAACTTTTTCAGGTTTATCGACGAGCTGTTTAACAATATATTCGATAAATTCTTTCATGTATTCATCCTTTATTTGTGTTTGGGAAGTGATTGTCAAAAATTGTATTTGAATTTTGAAGATAGTTGGAAATTAAAATCGGTGGGCGGGCAATTAACCCGCCCGAGCTGTCCTCCCACCCGGAATTACCGCACATATTTTGCGCTGTTCTCCGGACAGATCTGCCTCCTGAATAAAAACAGTTAGTCCAATTCCTTAAAAAATTATGATTTGATTTTTTTAAATCCTCCGACAGATTAAACCCTGAAGTAGGATTCTGATTATCTGACTGGTTTGTATTTATACTGCTCAACATTTGGAACACTGCAATGGCTGTTTCACATTATTATTAAAATATTTTTACAAAAGGATATTTTCTATCCTAAATACTATTTGCCTTTTAGCCAGGTTTAGGAGCGAGAGGGCAAAATCGATAATTAGGGTGCGTATGCGTTTTTCTTTCAATCTCACCCTCTGCTTTGCTGTGCTGCGGGCAAAAACATTAAATCCAACTTTTCAAAAAACATTTACCTCCACTCGACTTAAAATTAAGAGGGCGAAATTGTACTACCGGGTGCGCTTACCTTTTGTAATCAATTTCCACCCTCTCATTCATCCGTTCTACAGGTAGGTAATAAATCATTTAGTTAATTCCATTTCCTTTGATTCACAAAAACTATCTGCTACCACATGACAGAAATATGTTCCAAAGGGAAGTTCTTCAGCAATAAATTCAAGTTCATACGTTCCTGCATCCTTTGTATTCTCAATCATTTTATCAATCACTTTACCGTAAGTGTTAGTAATTATCACCGTCATTCTTGTTCTATGAGGCAGGTTAATTTTAATTATTGTCCTTTTTTTGAACGGGTTAGGATCATTTTGTTCCAGACAAAAACCTGGTTTAATATTTTTCTTTATTTCTGTTGCTGCTGTTAAAATCACAATTATTACCTTTTATACTTATAACATGAATTGTAGCTGTTTCGGAAAAAAATTATCCGGCTATAAAAATTTATTTACTGAAATTTCGAACACACCATCCCAGTGCCCATCCTTCAACAGGGCTTCTATAGTACTCAGTGCATTGCTGCGGTTGATCTACTAGCGAGTCCAGCGTGTTATTGATGAAGCAATAATTTATTTCCATCGTCACTTTGTGAAGAAATTCACTTGCAACTTTATAGCCTGTATTTTCATCTCTCAGATAAACTCCACAGAAATGTTCTTGTTTATCATCCTCATAAGGAATCCACGAATTACCACCATCAGTCGTTTTCATTATCGCACAGAAAATATCTGCAGCCCAAAGCATTTTATTATCTACATTTTGATTTTTAGAAATAGCAGCCGGTTTTTCAGACCAGCTTTTACCTCCATCTTCAGTGGATAATAAAATACCATCTTCGGTTTGAGCAAAACCATTTTGTTTATCAATGAATGAAATTGTAAAAACTTTAGTTTTGCCAACGGGTGCTTTTCCCCAATAACTTTGATCTTGTGCGAGGCAAAGGAAAGAATAGGTAATGATGAAAAATATTAGAAACAGTATAAAATCATCTTTTCCCCAGGAAACTGAATTTATATAAAGGTATTTGATCCGGCGTAACACAGCGACCTCCCTACAACAATTAGAATATTAATTTTTAAGAATCTGTGGTTAAATAAACTAAATGATTGGCTCGGGTGGTTATCAACTATGTTGCAAACTCTTGCAGCTATGTTGCGTTTTGATAGAAATGAAGGAAAATGGTTATAAATTGCTATTTTTATTTGATGTGTTCACTTGGTGCATATCCGAATTCATCCCTGAAACAGCGGCTGAAATACGCAGGGCTGGAGAACCCTACTGCATAGCAAATGTCAGAAATGTTTCCTTTTTTCTGTTCAATCATCTCTTTTGCTTTTGCTAATCTGACGGTTCTCAGGTAAACACTGGTTGATTTTCCTGTTAATGCCTTCAATTTTCTGTGAATTTGCGACCTGCTCATCCCGACATCTTTTCCGAATTCTTCAATACTGAATTCTTCTTCGGATAAATGTTCATTAATAACAACCATGATTCTGTCGAGGAATTGTTCATCAAGCGAGTTTAATGTAGATTTTGCGGGTCGGTGAAGTACGTCTGAACCGCTCCCGAATTTTTCCTGCAGCATTCTTCTGGTTTCAACGAGATTTTTTATTCTTGCGATAAGTTCATCTGTATCAAATGGTTTTGTCAGATAATCGTCTGCACCTAAACCTAATCCTTGCAGCTTGCTGTCTTTATCAGATTTTGCAGTAAGAAGTATAATCGGGATGTGACTGGTTTTTTCATCAACTCTTAATTTTCTCATCATTTCATATCCATCCATCTTTGGCATCATTATATCGCTAATTATTAAGTCAGGAATTACTTTCTCTGCTTTTCTTAATCCTTGTTCACCGTTTGCAGCTACCTCTATATGATAATTTTCTTTCAAAGCATCCTTAATAAAATCTCTTACATCAGGATTATCTTCAACAATCAATACAATCGTTTTATCTAACAGATGTTCGCTGATTGAATCATCCGATTTCTGCTCAGCATTTGTAGAATCCACAAGTGAATCAATTTTTCTTAATTGATAATCTGATGGCTCAATAATATCATTATCTGAAAGGTGTGACTTGCCTAGTGGAAGCGAAATTTTAACTTCAGTCCATTGACCCTCGACGCTATCAACAGAAATGTTTCCTTTATGAAGTTCTATAAGTTCTTTGGTTAATGCTAAACCAATACCTGTTCCTTCATGTTCCCGTGTAATAGTTCCATCAACCTGGTAAAACCTGTCGAAAATTTTTGGAATCTCACTTTTAGATATACCAATTCCTGAATCTCTGACAACAATTTCGACCTGGTTCAGCAAAGTACTTTTCACCATAACAGTAATCCTTCCTCCAGCCGAAGTAAATTTAAGTGCATTCGATAACAAATTGGTAATTATCTTTTCCATTTTCTCTTTATCGAAGTAAGCTTCAATATCTTCTTTCTCTATAATTATTTTTAAAGATATATCTTTCCTCTCGGCGATTGATTCAAATTCCATTGCCAGACCTTTCACAAATTGTGAAATATTACCGAGCGCTGCATTCAGTTTTAACCTGCCTGCTTCAAGTCGTGAAAGATCGAGAAGCTGGTTAATCAGATTAAGCAGACGTTTTGCATTTGCTTTTATTAAACCAATCTGCTTTTGACCATCTTCATCATTTAATTTAGTTACGAGTCTATCAGCGGGACCAAGTATCAACATTAGTGGTGTACGAAATTCGTGAGAGATGTTTGTATAAAAAGTGGATTTCATTTTGTCAATTTCTTCAAGTTTTGATGAATGTTCATACTCAAGTGCAAGTTGAGTTCTTAAACGCTGTCGATTGAGATAAATTCTTGTTGAAATGGTGAAAGCCACTGATAATAAAATTCCATAAATTATATAAGACCACCATGTTGACCACCAGGGCGGATTAATGATAATTTTAAGTGAAGTCCCCGCTTGATTCCAGATTCCATCATTGTTCGAACCTTTAACTCTGAGAGTATATTCTCCGGGTTCTAGATTTGTGTAAGTAATGTTTCTGTTTTCTGCATCAGTATAAATCCAGTGCTGGTCAAAACCTTCAAGCATATAAGCATAACGATTCTTTTCCGGACTGTGAAAATCGAGAGCAGCAATTTCAAATGTCAGAATGTTATCATAGTGATTTAAATTAATTATTTCCATTTCACTTATTGACTTTTCGAGAATCGTCCGACTCCGTAATGAGTCATAACCAACCTCCACGGGTTTATGAAGTATCCGAAAATCAGTAATAACAATTGGCGGCAGAAAACTATTTTCTTTTATTTGTTCCGGATGGAATTTATTTAAACCATTTGTACCGCCGAAGAATATTTCGCCGTCCTGACTTTTATAGTACGCACCTCCGTTAAAATCATTTCCCTGAAGACCATCGCTTGCAAAATAGTTTGTAAATGTTTCAGATTTGATATTGAATTTTGAAATCCCTTTAGCAGTACTGATCCAGAGATTGCCTTTATTATCAGATAAAATTCCATTGACTACATTATTTGCTAATCCATTTTTTTCTGTGAAGGTTTTAAACAGATTCTTTGATCTGTCGAATCTGTTCAATCCACCGCCATTGGTTCCTATCCAGAGAATACCTTTATCTTCACAAAGAGATGCTACCGCATTATTGCTCAAACTCTTTTCTGCATTTTCAGGATTATTTCTGTAATAGCTGAAGTTATCTGTTTTTCGGTTGTATAACATAAGACCATCACCGAGCGTACCGATCCATAGATTCCGGGAATTATCTTCAAAAAAAATGTACACTAATTGTGAACTAACGCTTCCCGGGTCAGATGGATCATTTTCATAATGGATAAATTTTTTTTCAACCGGTTTAAATTTGTCCACTCCACCGCCAACAAATCCTATCCATAATTCACCATAACTGTCATAGAAGATTTTATAAATTTTATTATCTCTCATCGAATTCTGATATTCACCGTTAGTTGCAAATCGTTTAAATTTATTTTTCTGTCTGTCAAAACTGCAAATACCGGCGTTACCAGTACCAATCCACAAAGTACCATCTTTATCCTCGGTTATCGAATAAATAACATCGCTGCTGATAGTTCCGGGATCATCCGGATTGTGCTGATACCAAGTGAATTCATTTTTCTTTTCATTTATTCTGGTCAATCCTCCTGTTTCAGTTCCAACCCAAACGTCTCCAAATTTATCTTTGTGGATTGCAAATACTCCATTACTGCTCAGGCTGAAAGGAGAGTTGGGGTTGTATGAATAAGTTATAAATTTTTCTTTTTCTCTGTCATATTTGTTTATTCCACCGCTCCACGTCCCAAACCATAAAATACCGGAGCGATCTTCAAGGATTGAATAAACAAGATCATCGCTGATGCTTCCCGGATCGCCGAATTTTTTTTGAAAGTGAATAAATTTTTTATTACTCCAATCGAACAAATTCAAACCACCATAGTCAGTACCTATCCAGATCAGGTTCTTAGAATCATTGTCAACTACGTAAACACGATTGTCACTCAAGCTGTTTGAATTTTTTGGATCACGAATAAATTTTTCGAACTTGTTTGTATAAGGATCAAATTTGTTCAAACCACCATCTTCAGTTCCAATCCAGAGAAAACCAAATGGATCTTCAGAAATAGAAACTATCCTGTTCCCACCAATACTTCCTTCATCTCCGTTTGCTTTGAAAGAAATAAACTGGTCTCTTACTTTCAAATATTTATTTAATCCATTGTCCCCCGTTCCAATCCAGAGATTGTTTTTCGAATCCAGGAAAACCTTATAAATCATATTACTACTGATGCTGTATGGATTATTCTCATTATGAATGTAGTGTTTAACAATACCGGTATTTACATCAAGATAATCGAGACCTGCATCTTCTGTTCCGATCCAAATATTACCCGAGCTGTCAGCTAGTACAGATCTGATAAGATTCGAATTGATTCCGGATGAATTTTCAGGATCGTTTAAGTAACGAATAAACTTTTCTGATGCATAATCAAATTTATTTAAACCACCACCCCAGGTACTTCCGGTCCAGATATTTCCAAGCTTATCTTCACAAAGATCCCCGATCATATTATTGCTGATACTGAAAGGATCTCCGGGCTGGTTTTTATATACTGTGAACTTGTAGCCATCATATTTGTTCAGTCCATCATAAGTTCCGATCCATAAAAATCCGCGGCTATCCTGAAGTAAACAGAAAACTGTATTGGATGATAATCCCTGATCTGTTGTAATATGTTCAAACTTAATGTTTTGATTTTGAGCAGACAAAAATGCCGATGCAAAAAAGCAGAGTACAAATATTTTGCAGGTAACAGACATCTGTTTTTTTAGTTAAAATAAATTTTAAAGTAATGATAATTTTTACATTAACTATTATTATGAAACTGGATTATGACTGACGAATTATTCTTGGTGGTGCTTCACAACCAGGATCAATAGTATAGTATTTTGTTGCCCTTCCACTTCCTGTAACATTACCTAAACCAAGAGTTGTATTTGAATCAACTGTACCGGTTATTACCGGACTACTATTAAAAAATCCATCCTGATTTGGTACTACAATTTTAAATTGTTGATTTTGAACCTCTGTTGCTATTAGTACCGTGTCATTATTCTGAACCTTTGCATCCTGAGCGTGATAACAATTTCCCCATTGTTCGATTTTTATTACTACTACTGCCATTTTAGCCTCCTGATAAATAAATTGAAAATAGTTTGTTAATTCGTAAAAAATAAAAATAGTATTTAATGCAGATGTGATAATCCGGTAAGTTGGTCAACCAAACTGATGATGTAAACGAGAACTCCTTCACTACTGGCCTCTTTCAGTTTTATTAAGGAAAGAACTGATTAAACAACTTCATCATTCTTTCGTCCTCAATTTAGAAAATCAATACAGTAACAATTTGCTAAACGAGATGTTAAGAAGCAAGTAAAACTTTAAAGAATATTATTTACAGTAAGCAATCATGTGTAAAATTTACATCAATCTCTTCATCAATTAAAATTCATTATTTAGTTGGTCAGCGAGGTATTCGGGACAAAAAATAAAAAAGCCCCAATTCCGGCAGTTGCCGGATGGGGCTTTTAAACCTGAATCACAAATTATTAATCTGTGTTACTTCATCAGCATTAATTTCTTTGATGAATTGTAGTGTGGCGTCTCTATCCTGTAAACATATACTCCGCTCGATAATTGACTTCCATCAAATACTACTTCATATCTTCCTGCTTTCTGTGTCGTGTTTACTATCGTTGCAACTTCTTCTCCTAATAAATTATACACAGCAAGTTTTACAAATCCATCTTCAGCTATGAAAAAACGCTACTAGAACTTAAGCAACTTTTTCTTTCAATTTAAATTTTCATTTTTCAATTTATAAGAGGCGCACAACCTGAACAAATTTTTTGGCATTAAATCAAACCCTAATATTTATTTTGATATTATTCTAACACCATTAATTTATAAATGACAAAATTTATTTTAATTCCATCTCTCTTCTTTCATCTTTCGGCGTGTTTCTTCTCTTTTCCGCTCTTTATATAGCTCCTGTCCTTCATATTCTTCTATCCATTCACCAATAGTACGTTTTAGAAGATAACAATAAAGATAGAATGGAGCCGCTAGAACAATCATCCATCTAACAACAAAAATATCACCAAAAGAAATGCTGTAAGTAAACAACCACGGTAACACAACCATAACTAAAAAAGCTATAATCCAGGCACGTCGTTTTTCTTTAATTAAAACATATAATATGAAAAGAGTAGAAATCACGGCAGCACCAACTATTAAACACAGAGGGTAAAAAAATATTTCTGTATTTAATTTAAGACCTCTGGCATATCTGATTATGATAAATTGTATAACTGTTATTGGAATAAGGATTGGCAGTGAAACACTTACAAGTAAAAGTAGAATTATTCGAAATCTTTTTACTAAAAAAATATTATAAATTATTTCTCTCGGTTTTATTTTCATTTCTCTTTACTTTTTATTAAGAACAAGTTATGGACTCCATCTCATTTCATCTTGTTTTCTTTTAATACTTTCACTTTTTTGTACTTTGTATTCTTCGTGCGCGTAATGGTCTTTAAGCCAATCTGCTATAGAGTATTTTAAAATAAAGCAGTAGAAGTAAAAAAGAATAATCGGCAATAGCAGCCAGGCACCAAGTAAAACGAAATCATAAAATATTAACAGAATAATTATATAAGGTAAAACAACCATAAAAAAGAAAATAGTAATCCATCCATAACGTTTTTCATTTATCAATACATAGAAAAGAAAAGGAGTAAAAAGCACAGCAGCGCCAATGATCATCCCTAAAAGAATTTTTAACAGTAAAGCAAAATCAAGACCCAATCTTGCAATAGCCAAGTTGAATAAAAATATGACTGATAGAGGTAAGGGAATAACAATCTGAACAAATAAAATTTTTCTTAACCTCTCTACTAAATCAATATCATGTACTAATTTTTTTATTTTTACACCATCTGTTTGTAGTGCAGTTTTTAAAATCAAATGAATTAAAACATAAACAGTGCCATGATAGAATTAATATAAAATGCCCCGTAATTGGGGCATTTAAAATTTGATTCTATTATATGTCGGAAATATGGATTACTTTATTACCATTAGTTTCTTGATAGAACTGAAGTTGTTAGTTTGCAATCTATAGATATACATACCGCTTGGCAAATCTGCGGCATTAAATTGCACTGCATAATTCCCAGCCACTTGTCCCGTTTCTACTAATACTGCTACTTCTTCTCCCAGTATATTGTAAACAGCAAGTTTTACCATTCCATCATCTGCTAATGCGTACTTTATATTTGTACTTGGATTGAACGGATTAGGATAATTTTGTTCAAGAATATAATCTGTAGGTATTTCAGAACTAACCAGTTGAACTTCTTTAGGATAATTCAAACATAATTCATCTTGAACAACCAGATAAGCTGCACCCATTGGTTCCCCTAAACAGGTCCAGTTTATGTACATATAAATTACAAAAATTTCGACATGGTCTCTTGACGAACATTGAAACACGGTCCATAATAAAAAGCCCAAGTTGCATACTGTCCAATCCAACCTTGTGTACTTGCCACAGTCGCTCCATTAACTTTCACATTTAAACTACAGGCATACCAAACAAATCCACCATACTCACAAGGTACAGTGAAATTGTATGCATCGACCGCACACCGATAAGACCCTCCTGCATAAAAATCACAGTATTCAGTACCGACCACTGGGTCATCCATAAAAATCACAAATGCATTCCTCCTTGTGCAAAGGAATCAGGTACAAAAATAAAAGTTATGAAAAATAAAAAAAGCAAAGGTATTAAGTGTTTCATAGAACCTCCAGGATTATTAGTTAAATAAAACGTTAATTAAGGAGAAAACTCTATAAACATTAATTGATACGCTTAATTATTAAACGTAGTTTGAATTCAAGCTATCTATTCTAAATAATATAACCTTTATTAAATATCCTAAATACACTGATGAAGAATTATGCCAAGATCATTATTAAAATGTTACTTGGATTTTTTTTTAATAAGATTATGTTTTTAATTTTCAAAGGTTCAAATTGAAATTTAAAACAACAGATTCAGCGTTAAGTTAGTCGTTTGACAATAAACACTTTTCAATCGCACAAATTAAAAGAGCCCCGTGTAATCGGGGCTTTTAAATAAATTAAATCAAATAATTGCTTCGCTGTTATTTCATCAACATCAGTTTCTTTGATGATGTGAAGTTTGCTGTCTCTATCCTGTAAACATATACTCCGCTCGATAATTGACTTCCATCAAATACTACTTCATATCTTCCTGCCTTCTGTGTCGTGTTTACTATCGTTGCAACTTCTTCTCCTAATAAATTATACACAGCAAGTTTTACAAATCCATCTTCTGCTACAGAATATTTAATTGTTGTTGATGGATTAAATGGATTAGGATAGTTTTGTTCTAAACTATACTCAAGAGGCAGTTCAACTTCTACATTTACTTCCGATGAATATGTGTATGTTCCATCAAAATCAATCTGCTTTAGTCTATATGTATAGTTTCCTGTTTCCAATTTTTCATCTGTGAATGAATATGCTTTGGGTTCGGTTGTTGTACCGAATCCTGCTACAAATCCAATTTGTTCAAATGAACCATTGGATAATTTTCTCTCAACTTCAAATCCCTGATTATTCGTTTCGGTTGCAGTTGACCAGTTTAACTCAACTTCATTCTCAACTGAAATTGCTGTGAATGATGTGAGTTCTACCGGAACAACCCAATCAAGACACATATTATCCCATGCTATAAGATCAATATTGAAAGAATAACCGTTATAAGTAATTTCAAGCTGAGCATTAGAAGCTCCTGAAGCCGGAGTTGTAAAACTTCCGGTTTCAACCTGCGGGCCTATGTTACCTGTTGGATCTGAATAGGTAACCAAAGTTGTCGAGGTGGCGCCACCATCATAAGTAATTCCCACAGTTACAACTCCGCTGGGATTCGCATAAAAGTCCAAATAGAAATTGAATGTGTAGTTGGTCAGTGTATTATTCAGCAACGGAATTGGAACAGATCTGACTTTTGATACCCCTGTAAATGATGGTGACCAACTCATATAGAGTTCTGGTGGTGTTCCACCAGCCTGGCTTGTATTTGATGCAGACCAATTTGTCATTCCCGATGGACCAACTATAGTCCAGTTATTAAGACTTGCAAAATCATCACACCAGAAATTCAAGTTAGGATCCTGCATAGTGGTGAATGACCACATTGGTCCGGCAACAGTACAGGTATCATTCTTACCTTTAATCTGCCATGCATAATTTGTGTTATAAGTTAAAGGTTCAAATGACGCTAATGAAAGTGAAGTAATCGGTGCGCCATTATACACCTGATTTAAATTTCCTACTGTTCCAAACCAGACTTCCATCAATGTTGCGCCGGCACCGTTTGTCCAGTTTAACGTGTTTCCAGTAAGTGGTAAACCGGTTGCACCATTAGCGGGACTTGGATTAGATGGAGGATCAATTGGACAAGGAGGTCCAAATTCAACAGATGCAGTCCAGGCTTGATAGTGGTCGCTTCCAAGTCTGTTATCTGCCCAAAACGGAAACGCCATATCACCTAATGCAGCAACTCCAATATAGTCACCGGCATAGCCGCCAGCTAAACCATTAATTGGTGTTGGTGTATGTGGTTGATCGCTGACTTCAAAATTTTCAAAAGTGATTCCGCCATTAACTGAACTTGCCATATAAACTTCAGCCTGGCTATTAGGAACATCACGGCTATCATAAAAAATTAAAATCAATCGACCGGTTACCTGGTCAACAGTACTCCAGGCATAGTATTGATCTTTACCATTATTAAGTGCATCATCGTTTACACGAACCGGTGCAGACCATGTTGCCCCATTATCAGTTGATTTAATTATAACGATGTCAGGATCACTTCCGGCAGGTGCAACACCGCGTTGCGGCCAGGTAATATAAATTGTTCCGTTATTCGGTCCACCGGATCTGTCAACAGTCATCGAAGGAAAAGATGATACTCTTATTCCATTTTTGCTTGAGAGGTTGCCTCTGATTCCAAAGTTAACATTTTGATACGCACGAAGGTGAGTCCAAGTTACTCCTCCATCAGTAGATTTTGAAAAACCAATTGCATCTTCACCATCAGTCCAGTTTGCATCATAAATTACATAAGTAACATACACTTCACCATTAGGACCGGTTTGAACGTTAGCACCCTGAGCGAATGCACTTCCCAAAGGTGTTAGCGTACCTGAAATATTAATTGATGAACTCCAATTAACTCCAAAGTTAGTTGAGTAACGTAAGACTACTTCACCATCTGTAGCCCCTCCAAAATCTGTCCACACACAATATGCTCTATGGAGATAGGGACTTGTTGGAGTTTTATCAACCATAAAATGATTTTTATCGGCGACTTGACCGGGGTTTGGTGCAACAGTATGTGTAGTCCAGTTTACACCATTGTTAGTTGATACAGAAACACCCTGACCATACGAATTAGTGATATAATTTTCATAAAATCTGCCATCCTGCCCGATTACCGAAGCAGGGTCGCCTGAATTCGTACCAAATGGCGGATTATCAAAACCGGTCCAGTTTACACTACCATCTAACGACCAATAAACTCCTGTTCCCCATAAAGTACCTGCACCAGGCCAAGTTGTTGCGTTTGAAGATCCGAAAACGATACTCTGGTTTGTCGGATGAACATCAATGCTAAGTTCAGATTGTGTTGTGTTGCCTGGTTTAACTCTAAAATTTGGTCCCACAGTTGCATCTGTATTTCCAAAATATCTGGTAATTTGTTCTGCAGGAACCCAATTGCTGGGTGGTACATCAATTTTAGCATTTCCTCTTGGATCAAGTTTCACCACAGACCATATACGTGGATCATCGATGCCTCCTTGTGCAAATAAAATTCTACTGCCAGCACTTAATAATAATAAAAGTGCAAGAAGTAATGTAGAACGCTTCTTCATTAGATCTCCATTTATAATTAATGATATGTTGATTATTGAATTATATTTATTCAAGCTAAGCTGATTTGAATCTTTTTCCCACCCTATAATTTGAGAAATTATTTATTAACGCGAGTAAGAAGTGAATAATGATAAACTCAATTTTAATTAATAATAAAATAAAGTTGAGTAAACATAAATAATTCCGATGATAAAATGCTAATTAATTTTAGCGTATTCTTTTGCTTTATCAAGATGTTCTAAAAATTAAAAAAGCCCCAATTCCAGCAGTTGCAGTATGGGGCTTTTAAATATGTATCACAGATTATTTAATCTGTGTTACTTCATCAGCATTAATTTCTTTGATGAATTGTAGTGTGGCGTCTCTATCCTGTAAATATATACTCCACTCGATAATCTACTTGCATTGAAATTGATTTCATATCTTCCGGCTTTCTGTACATTATTTACTATTGTTGCTACTTCTTCTCCTAATAAATTATACACTGCAAGTTTTACAAATCCATCTTCAGCTACAGAATATTTTATCGTTGTTGTTGGATTGAATGGATTAGGATAGTTTTGATCCAGACTATATTCTAACGGTAATTCTACTTCAACATTCACTTCCGATGAATATGTGTATGTTCCATCGAAATCAATCTGCTTTAGTCTATATGTATAGTTTCCTGTTTCCAACTTTGTATCAGTGAATGAATATGCTTTTGGTTCAGTTGTCGTTCCGAATCCTGCCACAAATCCTATCCGTTCATAGGAACCACTTGTTGACATTCGTTCTATTTGGAATCCCTGGTTGTTTAACTCTGTTGCAGTTATCCAGTTTAGTTTCACTTCATCTCCATTTGATAATGCTGTAAATGATGTCAACTCAACAGGAACAACATAACTCAGGCACATATTATCCCAATAAATATAATCTATGTTGAAAGAATATCCGTCATATGAAACTTCCAGTTGAGTGTTTGCTGCACCATTTGATGGCGTAGTGAAATTTCCAGTCATTAATTGTGGGCCTACATTGCTAGTTGGATCTGATAGTGTGTAAATCGGTGTTGAGGTTGTGCCACCATCATAAGTAACTGCAACAGTTAATACACCACTCGGGTTAGCATACCAATCAAGATAGAAGTTAAATGAATAATACACTAATTGATTGTTCGGGAGGGGGATCATTGTTGAACGAATTTTTGATAGACCTGTAAATGAAGGTGACCAGCTCATCCTCAATTCAGGCGCTGTTCCACCTGCATTTGATGAATTATTTGATGACCAGTTGGTTGTTCCAAATGGACCAACTGCAGTCCAATTGCTGAAATTAATAAATGCATCACACCATTCGACTACGTTTGGATCTGTAACTGTTATATAATTAGCCTTAACTTCAGAAGAATAATTAGTTCCGTCAGAAACTGTAAGCTTTACTGTGTAATATCCAAAATTAGTATAAGTCCAGGATGGATTTTGTGTTGTTGCATCAACTGTCCCGTTATTATCAAAATCCCATTCCCAGGAAATAATAGGATTCGGTTGTGAGATAGATAGATCAGTAAAATTAACGGTTAATGGAGCCGGACCGCTCGTAACATCTGCTGTAAAATCAGCATTAATCGGTCCTTCAATATATCCTCTGTCTGCAAACACAGGAATAATCTGAGCAAGATGACTGCCCGAATAGAAAAGCTGATCTGCAGCAATGAACGCATTTGCAGCATCAACCTGCCCGGAAGAACTGTTTAACATTGACAATGCCTCCAGAAAGTTTTTATCAGTTGGAGTTCTACCTATTAGATCATAAATAGACATTAATGATGAAGCCCACATTTGCCCATCAGTATGAATCGTGCCAGTTAATCCTTCTGGATAGTGTGCAGTATAGTTTACAATTCTTCCAGCCCAAAATGGATTATGACCATCCCAAATAAATACCCAATTATAAGCTGGGTTAGAAGAGTTCCAATATCCAGTACTTCTTACATAAGATGTTGCCCAATAGTCTCCACTTCCTTCACTCAAGCCCTCAACTTGAGATAAACTACCAACTGTTAACCAATCGTGAAGACCATGACCAAGTTCGTGTAAAACTACACCAAGGTCCTCTGCATCATCAACACCACCATCGCCATAAGCAATACTTCCTGTTGAAGTAATATAATGAGAGTTATCACTGCCACTTAATCCGTGCGGATCGAATCTTACTCCGCCGGTGTATTGATATGGAGTAAGTGGATAACTTAATGAAATATTTATCCATCTCATTGAATTATCAATATGGTAGTACACATTAGCAGCTTCAAAGTTGTCACTGAATCTTGTAAAAAAGAAATCACTGGTTGCGTTTGTATGTAATCCGGTATTTGGGGATTCAAAATCTCTTATCTCTGCCCAAGGCCCTTTCAAGATATAAACTCCACCTTCAAAAGAAATATCTTTTAATGTTCGCAATGCACGATGAAAAGTAAGTGAATCAGAATCTGCATCATTATTATCAACAAAGCCGGTAGTTCCATAGGTTGTTCTGGCGTGTGTTATTGGATCAGGATCAAAAACATATCCGGCTCCATCTACTAATTGCGGATTTTCATTCATTGGTTTGTGATAGCAAGCTATATCTTCAACTCTGAAAATTTCTCCGGTCTTAGCATCCACAAGTATTTGCCATTCGCCAAAAACTTCTTCAGCAGGAATTAATGTTACAACTTGTGCGAGTCTGAATTCTCCTTTGTTGTAATAAATGCCGGGCTCACTTTTTTCAAATACAATTGACCCCTTAATACCCAGATAATCTTTGGCTGAAATTAATGCCTGCTGTGAACTGATGTTCATCTCATCAAAATTATTTTGACCTTTCGAGTTGTATGCAATCCTCGATCCATTTGTAACAAACACTACACGGTTATCTTTGCTGATGGTTACATTTATACGGGAATTAAGTACAGGATAATTTGCAACGTATTGATCGAAGTGAACGTGATATCCACCAGGAGTTTCTTTTGTCGTCAGATATCTGAGTTCAGATAAATCTGCTGATAGTTTTAATATGTTATGATTTTCCTGCAGAAATTGTCTCGCCATTTTTTCCGGAGTATCCGGAATAACAGAATAGTTTGGTTTGTATAGTGCCACAGGTACACCAGTGACCTGATTTATTCTCATATTATTTTCAACAAAAGTAGCTTCAGCTTCATCCGGTATTATTTGTAATGATGAATTGCCCGAAGCTTTTTGTGCAAATGAAACATTAAATACGAGAAGAACAAAAATCAACGCGAAAAATTTTTGAAGTAAGTTATTCATTTTTTACACCTCGATTGTATAGAGTTAATATATTAATTAATAAATATTTTGATTTTGAATAATTAAAATTATGGTAATTAATTTTCATCTGGTAATTATTTTTTTACTGAAAGTCTGAGCCTTTCTGAAATATCTAAAAAATTAACAGTATCCATATAATTTTTTAGTAACAACCTTCAGAAAAAATCTCAACGAAGAAGAATTAATTTCTTTGAAGATGTGAAGTTTAATGTTTCGATTCTGTAAATATACATTCCACTTGATAATCCACTTGCATTAAAATTTACTTCATAACTGCCGGCATTTCGATACAGATTTTCTAACTCTGCAACCTCTTCACCTAACATATTATACACAGCAAGTTTTACAAATCCATCCTCAGCAACAGAATACTTTATCGTTGTTGATGGATTGAATGGATTCGGATAGTTTTGCTCAAGATAATAATCTTTGGGAAAGATTTCATGTTCATTCAGATAAGTTGGCTTCTGGTAAACATATTTGACAATTGTTCCGTACGGACCAATCCCAAATCCATGTAATGAATCGGGAAAACATACGCGCATAACCGGTGTTGAATCGGGTGTTTGAACAATCGTCCAATTATTTCCGGCATCAGAAGTGTATAAAAAGAAACGCTGCTCACCCATCGGAACCCATCCCTCTACATCAGTTCGGAAACCAATACTTACAGGATAATAAAAAATTCCGAGGCTTCTATATTCCCAGGTGATACCACCATCTGTGGAAATTATCTGGCTGGAACCAAATTCCGGATCTCCTCCCATCGCAATAATATTAAGCGAATCGATCAAATGAATATCGTAGAGCGGTTCAGTAGTAAGAGTATCAACAACTGTAGTCCAGCTTATACCGCCATCTATAGTTCTCCAGACAACACCTTTAATATCACGCACTCCACCACAGGCATATCCATATTTGGAGTTGAAAAACTTTATTGTTATTGGAGGAATACCAGATGCAATAGAACTATCCAGTATCACCGGAACCCAGTTTAAACCACCATCGGTGGTTCTGTGAAAAACTTGTGGACCACCAACCGCAAACCCAGTCAGACTGTCAAGAAAATAAAATGAGTGTACAATCACTTCACCCAATCTCAGATATTCAGAGTTCCACTGATTGCCCCCGTTGGTAGTGCTTAAAAAAAATGTTCCATAGGGTTCATATTCATCGCTGTATCCTGAAGCCCATCCATATTGTTCATTGAGAAAAAAAATGTTTACTATGTTTAATGAATCGTTTTCAAACTGCTGCACCCAGTCTTTTCCTGCATTTGTAGTGTGAAAAATTAATCCTGAATCTCCTGATACCCAGCCAGTGGAACTATCAATAAATGATAATGAATTTAAAAGTTTAGAAGTCGGGCTGTTAATTTTTTCCCAAAAATTCTGAGGATAACAGACGGTTCCGATTATAAAAAGGAGAAAGACTATTTTTTTGATATGATTCATATCCGATAAAATACTGATAACGGTTATAAAATGATATGAATATAAAACATACGGATGTTAAAATTTATTTTTCACTGTTAATGAACTCAATTCCAAACCTTAAAAACATTTCAAGCTTTTTCTAACAATTCTTGATTAATATAAAAAGGCTGCTGATACCAGCAGCCTTAATGAATTGAATCTTACAGATACTATTTCATCAGCATTAACTTCTTTGACGAAGTAAAGTTTGCTGATTCAATCCTGTAAACATACACTCCGCTCGCTAATCCACTTGCATTAAAATTAACTTCGTATCTTCCGGCTTTCTGCATTCCATTGACGATCATCATTACTTCTTCTCCGAGCATATTGTAAACTGCAAGCTTCACAAATCCATCTTCTGCAATCGAATACTTTATCGTTGTTGATGGATTGAATGGATTCGGATAGTTCTGTTCAAGACTATACTCAATTGGCAGTTCAACTTCTACACTTACTTCAGGTGAGTAAGTAAATGTTCCGTCGAAATCCATCTGTTTTAGTCTGTATGTATAGTTTCCTGTTTCCAGATTAACATCTGTGAAAGAATAAGCTTTTGGTTCGGTTGAAGTTCCAAAACCTGCAACAAATCCAACCTGTTCAAAAGAACCACCGGTTGACATTCTTTCTATCTGGAATCCCTGGTTGTTCAACTCTGTTGCAGTTGACCAGTTGAGTTCGACTTCATTTCCACTTGATAATGCTGTGAATGATGTTAACTCAACAGGTACTATGTACATTCCATACACGCAGAAGTTATCAACAACCCACCACCAATCCCATCCGGGTTGTACGACGCGAAATCTGAATTTAACATTTGCCTGTCCTGATACTACAGAAGTTATATCCACTACTTCGTGAGTGCTTCTGATATCAGCACCAATCTTATCCCAAACTCCAACCCAGGTTGAACCACCATTTAGACTAACTTCAACGTGTGCTTCATCCTGTGCATCCAATACGTTCCAATCATTATCAAATTCAATCCATGCCATTGTAGTATATAATGTGAAGTCGAAAATCTGGTTTAATGTTGCAGTTGAAAGAAAAGTGCTTCCGCTTCCACATTCATCCGAATCAGCAGATAATAGTCCGCCTGTTGCAGTTGCAGGTAATGTGTAAGTGTTAGGGAATGGTGCGAATAAATTTTCCCAAACACAGGTTCCTCCTTCATTTGTTATTGTCCAGCCTCCTAATCCACTTTCAAATGCTTCACACATCAATGTGTCAATTTGAATGTTCGGATCAGCCATAGTTGTAAATGACCATAAAGGACCGGATACTGTGCAAGTATCATTCTTTCCTCTTATCTGCCAGCCATAAGTTGTGCTATAATTAAGTGGTTCAAAAGAAGCAAGCGAAAATGATGCAATCGGAGTGCTATTATAAACCCGATTTAAATTTACACCTTCACCGAACCAAACTTCGATTGAGTCTGCGCCAGAACCGTTAGTCCATGTTAAAGTATTTCCTGTTATAGCTAAACCGGTTGTACCATTTGCAGGACTTGGATTAGTCGGCGGATTGATCGGACAAGGTGGTCCAAGAGTAACTTTGTCGTAATAAACATTTGGATCTTTGCGAGGTGCGCCACCTGCCAGATCATCCCTGTTGTCTGACCATACAACATGAAATGCACTGTTTGTAGCCCATGCATGATTATAATCACCCATATACACACTATTCACAACATTATCACGACCAAATTCAGGTAAAGAAGCAACATCACTAATTGCTAAACTCGGATCGAAGGTCACGGTTGACCCTGAAATCACACCGATACGACCATAATATTTAAATAAATTATTCTCAGCAATATCTTCCTGCCGGCTGTAATAGAAAATGCCAAGCCTGTTGCCATTAGGAGTAACTGCAATAGCTGGCTGCCATTGATCTGTAGTTGTTATATCATCATTCACTTTTGTAGGTGCGCTCCAAGAAGTTCCGCCATTGGTGGATATCGTCAAAAAGATATCTCCTTTATCAACACCGGCGCCGTCATTATTGAAAGTCACATAAATGTGTCCGCTGACAGGATTGACTGCAACATGCGGAAATGCATTACTTCGGAAACTTGAGAATGAACTTGTTCCATTTCTTTTACCTGTTAAACCAAGATCACCATTTACACCGCCAGCAATTCCGTTATAAATAGTAACTGCAGAACCGAATGATACTCCAAAATCAGTAGATTTACGAACCTGAATTGTTGTTGAACCATTATAATAAAATGCATAAACGGAATGGTCTGGTCCGACAGCTACAAAAGCACCCTGACCACCAGAAAATATATTTACGCCGCCTGAAGGTCCAAAAGTATTTCCGTCATCAGTAGAACGGAAGAAATAGATACCTGGTGAACCACCAAATCGGCGTGATATCAAATAAACATTTCCATTACCAGCACCAGCAAAATTATCAACTGTATGCCATTGTTTATCCTCAGAAGAACCGCCAGGAGTTCCATTAATCGGTGCAGCCCAGGTCATACCATTATCATCTGAGCGAAAAATTTGAATTGTTGCTGCGCCGCTGAAACCGAGTGTGGATAAATAAATTCTTCCTGTTGTTTCATTCCGTGCAAGAACAGGATCACCAGCATCACCAATGGTATTAGTCGGCAGCGTACCACCGTCGATAAATGATGCACCACCATCAGATGAGTAAGACCAACCGGTAAATTTATTCGCACCACCCGTGTACGAACCAGAATCGTTAAAACCAATTACTACATTATTACCAAAAGCTAAAATTGATGTTTCGCTCTGGGTGAAATTGGCTGTTCCTGAGCTCCCATTATTATTATTAACCAGTGCGTCTGCCGCAGCAGTTGAATAAATAATTGAAATCTCATTTGAAATTTCTCCGTTCTTCTCCTTAATTGTGAATAGTTCGAAATCGCTTTGAGAATATTGCTCACGCAATCCTTCCTTCACCGCATTGCTTTGCTCTGCATTATCGGTCTGAGCAAAAACTGCGCAAGTTAAGAAGATTATGAAGTATGCTATGGTTAGCAGATGTTTCATTCACGCTCCTTTTTATTATTTGATATGTTGATTAGTAATTGAATAATAATTTTATTTTTTCAAACGGTACATAATGATTTTTCAGAGAGGATAACCCTGATACAAATAATTGAAAAGAATTAATGCTGGAATAATTGATTATTAAAATAATTGTTTTAATCTTCTGAATTTATTTATTTCAAAGATAAGTAATTTTGCTTTTAAAAAACTAATTTTGACTAATCTTTTTTATTAGCAAATATTGTCGCAAACCGACTGTCGCCAATTCTTACAAACCAAAATAAGATAATTAACAATCTGATTTTATCTTTACTTTCAATATTATTTTAATTGGATATTCAAGCTTGAAATTCACCTCCCACCAAATCGTAGAGCAAAAGATTGTAAATCTGATTCATAAATCTTTTTCTAAATTATTTAAGTAATTTTAAAGAAAGTTTCAAAAAAGGATTTTATTTTCTCCGATAAGCGAATGTTACTATTGGTACTTATATCAGTTTTTATATTCTTTCTATTAAATCTTTTGATGATTTATTCAGCCAGAAAGGTTTTTTATAGAACTATTAATAAAAATCAGAATGTAAATATTTCTATTGTAATTGCAGCGAGAAATGAAACTAACAATATTGAACTGCTAATTGCGGCTCTGGAAAAACTGGATTATCCGCCTGACAAATATGAAGTAATGATTGTCGATGATAATTCAACTGATAATACTTTTGAAAAAATAAAATCGGAGATTACTTGCCAGCAAAATTTTTATGCTAAAGAACTAAAGACAATTAATAAAATTGGGAAAAGAGATGCTTTATCCTTTGGTGTTGCGAATGCTAAATTTTCAAACATTTTAATAACTGACGCAGATTGCCATCCTCAGTTAAATTGGTTGAAAGCCTGCTCGTCCAGATTTTCAGAAGGCTATGATATGATATTCGGAATAGCACCTTTTTATCAGCATAAAAATTTTGTCAACAAAATATCCTGCTTCGAAAATTTAAGAAGTTCATTTCTTTCTGTCTGCTTTGCTTCAATTGGATTAGCATACACAGCAACAGCAAGAAATTTTGGATTCACAAAAAATTCTTTCTATTCAATTGGGGGCTACACACAAACTAAAGACACATTAAGCGGAGATGATGATCTGTTGTTACGCGAAGCAGTCAAAAAAGAATTAAGAATCGGGATAGTCACTGATCCGGGTTCTTTCGTTTATTCGGAAACCAAAAAAACTTTTAAAGAATATCTGAACCAAAAAGCAAGACATACTCAAACTTCTCTTCACTATTTGAAAAAGCATAAGTTGATTTTAGGATTTTGGCATATTTTAAATCTGCTTTTTCTTTTCTCACCATTATTAATGTTTTTTAATTTGATGTTTGGGATTCTGCTTCCCGTAAAACTTTTGTCAGATTATCTGGTCAATGCATTTTTTCAAAAAAAGTTGGATTATAAATTTTCATTTGCAGAGCTAATTTCACTACAGATTCTTTATGAAGTATTTATCGTAATACATTTCGTCAACGCTTCATTTTTTAAAATCAAATGGAAATAGAAACAGAGATCCAGAGAGAATATAATCCAGCTCATCCAAATTTTGAACGCTGGCAGAAAGCTCGAAATCTCTCTGATGAAAGAGCAAAATTTGTTGAAAGCATTGTATCGAATTTAGTATTTCTGTCAGGTCTGAATGTTCTGGATCTTGGTGCGGGTGAAGGAAGCACTTCACAACTGCTGTCAAAAAATAATTTTGTTGTAAGTGTTGAAATAAAACGGGAGCGAATAATAAAAATTCAGCTCAGCGATACTCTTCATCCTGTTCTTGCGGATTGTATCAATGTTCCGTTAAAAAATAAATCTGTTGATCTGATAATTCTCCAGGATGTTGTCGAACATATTAATTTCAGCAGTGATTTCATTGAAAAGTTATTTTTTCTTCTTAAAGATAACGGACTGATTTTTCTGAGCACACCAAATAAGTATTCACTTTTAAATTTAATTTCTGATCCACATTGGGGATTACCTTTTATTTCAGTTTTAAATCGCCACAAAATAAAAAAGTACTTCCTGAAATATTTCAGGAAAGCTGACTTCAACAGATCAGACATTGCAGAACTTTTATCACTGAATGATATCTACACAAAATTCGATAAAAAATTTTCAATACATTTATTCACTAATTATTCCGTTGAATATTTATTAAGTGGAGGGAAAGGATTAATCTGGAGCAATTTTCATCTTAGTATTGTACGCTTGATAAATTCATTAGGTTTAAAAAGGGTATTATTGAAAATTGCAAACGATAAACCCGGATTTATTAATAAATATCTTACTCCAACATTTTATGTTTTATTAAAAAAGATTTAGTTTATTTGATATCGCTAACTAAAAATTTATTTATTATTATTTATTCCGGATTACAATGGACTACAAACAATTAGCAAAATTCGCAATTAAAGCCATGCAAAATGCTTTACCGGTTTACTCAAACTTTTATGTTGGTGCAGCATTATTGACTGCAGATGATAAAACTTATACTGGCTGCAATATTGAATCCAGTTCATATAGTCTGACAATTTGCGCTGAACGCAATGCAATCTTTAAAGCAATCTCAGAGGGCGAACGTCAATTTAAGGCTATTGCTGTGGCTGGTGATACTAAAGATTTTATTTCACCTTGTGGTGCATGCAGACAGGTTATCAGTGACCTTTGCGGAGAAATTGATGTTGTTCTTGTGAACTCAGATGGTGAGTATATTGTTAAGAAAACTTCCGAACTTCTTCCTTTTGCATTTGGTGATAAAGATCTTGAATGACCATAAAAAAAATTTTTTTTTCTTCAACTGAAAGCTGAACAGCCTCTGGCTGAAAATTTCTAATAATAAATTTTAATAAAAACAATGACAGATATTCCTCCACATCAACTTCCAAATGGTATTGGCTGGATTGAAGTGATAACTGGCTGTATGTTCAGCGGTAAGACTGAAGAGTTGATACGGCGTTTGAGAAGAGCTCAGATAGCAAAACAAAAAGTGAAAATATTCAAACCAAAAATTGATTCAAGATATTCGCAGGAATCCATAGTATCCCACAATGATCAATCACTGCCTTCAATTCTGATTGATGATATAGATGAAATTCTTAAATATTCAGATGATGCACAGGTAATAGGCATTGATGAAGCGCAGTTTTTTAATGAGAGTATAATACGAATATGTAACTTGCTCGCAGCAAACGGTAAGCGGGTTATCATCGCTGGGCTTGACCAGGATTACACTGGTAAACCATTCGAGCCGATGCCACAGTTGCTGGCAATTGCAGAATATATTACAAAACAGCATGCAATCTGTGTTGTGTGTGGAAATCCTGCTGACAAAACACAAAGAAAAATTGCTGAATCAGAAAGAGTAATTGTTGGTGCGGCTGATATTTATGAAGCACGCTGCCGCAAATGTCACTACATACCAAAAGAAGAAGAATAGAATAGTATGGATCTAATTTCATTATTCAGAGGTGCAATCGGAATTTTATTACTCGTGGGAATTTCCTTTCTTCTTTCAAATAATAAATCAAGAATTAATTGGAAACTTGTTAGTGGTGGACTTACACTTCAATTAGTCTTTGCCATTTTAATTCTAAAAGGTGAATCACTTCGTCAATTTTTTGTTCCATTTGCCTGGCCAAAAGATATTTTCAACTGGATTAGTTATTTCTTTGTGCTTATTCTGAATTTCACTGCAGAAGGCGCGCAATTTGTATTTGGTGATTTAGCAAAGCCACCGGGTGTAGAAGGCAATCTCGGTTCCTTTTTTGCTTTCCAGGTACTTCCAACAATAATCTTCTTCGCGAGTCTTATGTCGGTTTTGTATTATCTTGGAATTATGCAATTAATAGTTAAAGGAATGACGTGGATAATGGCGAGAACACTGGGAACCAGCGGAGCAGAAACACTATCCTGCGCTGCTGAAATTTTCGTCGGTCAAACTGAAGCACCACTAATGATAAAACCATTCCTGAAAGATATGACTCAGAGCGAACTGCTTACAATAATGATAGGTGGAATGGCAACCATCGCTGGTGGAGTTATGGCTGCATATATTCAGATTCTTGGTTCTGCTTATGCCGTAAAACATGGTATTCCGCTTGAACAGGCTCAACAAATATTTGCTACTCACCTGCTTGGTGCAAGTGTCATGGCTGCACCAGCAGGAATTGTGATTGCTAAAATAATTTTACCCGAAACCGGTGAGCCTGCGACTAAAGGAAATTTAAAACTTGATGTCGAAAAAAACGCTTCGAATGTAATTGATGCCGCTGCAAATGGTGCAATTGATGGTTGGAAACTTGCAATAAATGTAGGTGCGATGCTGATTGCATTCATAGCACTTATAGCTTTGGTGAATTATCTATTAGTTGGATTGGGTGATATTCTAAACATAAATCATTCTCTCAAAGTACAATTCGGACAACCGTTGAGTTTTCAGTTATTGATTGGATTAGTGTTTCAGTTCCTTGCTTTTGGTATCGGAGTTCCCTGGGAAGATGCATTAAATTTTGGAAGTTTGCTTGGAGTTAAAATTGTTCTTAATGAATTCGTAGCTTATACGGAAATGGGAACTCTTCTCGAAGTAGGAAAGTTATTAAATGAAAAATCAATTTTGATGTTGACTTATGCACTATGCGGTTTTGCTAACTTCAGTTCAATAGCAATTCAAATTGGAGGAACCGGTCAATTAGCCCCTTCAAGAAAATCTGACATTGCAGCTTTAGGGATTAAAGCGGTTATTGGTGGAACTCTTGCAACTTTAATGACAGCTACTCTGGCTGGTTTATTATTCGGTTAAAATGATTGACTTATCTTTTAAATACAAAGATGCAATTAGTTTTCTGCTTAACGAATCTCCTTTCATTCCGGAAATTGCAGTCGTATTAGGTAGCGGACTTGGAAACTTTGCAGAGTCAACTGAAAAAATCAAATCTGTTTCTACTTCAGTAATTCCAAATTATCCTTTGCCATCCGTCGAAGGACATAAAGGAATGATACACTTCTCAAAGATTAATGAAAAAAAAGTATTAATCTTCCAGGGGCGTAATCACTTTTACGAAGGTTATGGAATAAGTGACTGTATTCTTCCGGTTCTGCTTACAAAAAAAATTAACTGCAAAAAAATTATTTTCACAAACGCCGCAGGTGGAGTTAACATAAATTTCCGCCCGGGTGATTTAATGCTCGTTGAATCTTTCAATTCAATAAACCTAAAAAAAGAATTGGCAGAATTGATCGGGATTTCATCCGTCGAATCAAAGAATAATTTTTTAAACTGCCCGTCAGAAAGAATGAATAAAGTTATCAGACTTGCTGCAAAAGAAAACCTGATAGAATTACAATCCGGAATTTACTGGTATTCAAAAGGACCTTCTTACGAAACACCTGCCGAAATTAAAATGATTGAAAAATTCGGAGGAGATGCAGCCGGAATGTCCACAGTACACGAAGCTGTCTATGCATCATTTATAGGAATGGAATTGGCAATAATCTCCTGTATTACAAATATGGCTGCAGGCATCTTACCACAAAAACTTTCTCATCAGGAAGTGACTGAAACTGCAAATCAATCTGCTGAAAAATTTACTATATTATTAAAATCAAGCATTTCAAGATTATAGCACACATCGATTAAATACTCTTATTTTAATTGACTTTGTAAGAGGCAACCCCTAATTTTGGCAGTTCATTATAAAAATTTCAAATCACTTTATTAATCAGGTATGAAAGAATATAGATTTAGACTTATTATCATTCTGGCAGCAATTGTTTTGTCGGTTTATCTTTTATATCCTACCTATCTGGATTATCAGAATAGTAAAGATATACAACAGACTCTTGATGTAGTCGCCAATCAACTAAAACAAAACGAACCGGATTTAACTCAAGCCCGGCTTGATGAAATCCTTAGTTTTAAAAAGGATAGTATTTTAGCTTCGAATCCGGACATGATGAAAGACAGAGAAAAAAGAATTAAACTCGGGCTGGATCTTCAGGGCGGTATGAGAGTTGTACTCGAAGTTAACACTGGAAAGCTTCTTGAAAAACTTGCAAAGAACCCGGATGAAGTATTTAAAACTGTTCTGGCTGAAGCTCAGAAAGAAGCAATGACCACCGATAAATCAATCGTTGATATTGTTGCAAGAAAACTTAACGAGCGTGGAATTCGGTTAAGCAGATATTTTGGAACTATACGGGAAGACGACAGCCAGATTCTTTCTCAATTAAATGATAATGCGGAAGATGCCGTAAATCGCGCTGTGGAAATTATCCGAAATCGTATTGACCAGTACGGAGTGAGCGAACCTTCAATACAAAGACAAGGAAGTAAAAGAATCGTTGTTGAACTTCCCGGTATCGCCCGTGAAGAAGAGGCAAAAAAATTATTGCAGGGAACTGCTTTGCTTGAATTCAGAATAGTCAGAGAACCTGATTTCACTTTTGCTATTATGCAGAAAATTGATGATGTGCTGGCTGGTAAAGTTCAGGATTCATTAAAAGTTGATTCAGTTAAAAATAAAAATGAAACAACTCAATCTGACACTTCTATGGTTTCAAATGATACTACTTCTGATAAAGAATTATCCGAAGAAGAATTTAAGAAACAGCATCCGTTCTTTGCGCTTGCTTTGTTAGACCCGCAGGGAAGAAGTGCAGATGCTTATGTAAAATCTGAAGACCGAAATAAATTAGAATTAATACTTAAAAGACCTGATGTTCAAAAAGTTATTCCGAATAACGTTGAATTTAATTTTTCTGCAAGAACACAAAAAGATGCTTCTGGCGGCGAATTTTATACAATGTATCTAGTTAATAAAGAACCTGAACTTACTGGTGGAGTTATTACAGATGCAAACGCTAACATTGATCCGAGTACATCTGCACCAATAGTTACAATGACGATGAACTCAGAAGGTGCAACTGAATGGGCAAGAATTACAGGTGCGAATGTAAATAAGAGAATAGCAATCATGCTCGATGGAGCTATTTTCTCTGCACCGGTTGTAAAAGGAAAAATTCCCGGAGGAAGATCACAGATCGAAGGAATGGCTGACCTCAATGAAGCAAACCTACTTGAGATTGTTCTGAAAGCCGGTGCCTTACCTGCCCCGGTAGATATAATCGAAGAAAGAACTGTTGGTCCATCTCTTGGTGAAGACTCAATCAGCAGCGGATTTCTTTCTACAATTCTTGGTTATGTCGTAGTTGCTTTATTTATGATAATATATTACAGACAAGCTGGAACAATCGCATCGGGTGCTTTAATATTCACAATTCTATTTACGCTTGCGGTATTAGCTGGCTTTGGAGCAACTTTAACACTTCCGGGTATTGCAGGAATTATTCTGACAATAGGAATGTCTGTTGACTCTAATGTTTTGATTTATGAACGTATCAGAGAGGAATTAGCAACCGGCAAAACTTTAAAGGCTTCAATTGACAGTGGATTCTCAAGAGCGAATTCTGCAATCATAGATTCAAATTTAACAACACTTATCACCGGAATTATTCTATTTCAGTTTGGAACCGGGCCCGTACAAGGATTTGCTTTGACATTGATGATAGGAATAGGTGCAAGTTTGTTCAGTGCGTTGGTTATAGCTCGTGTTGTACTGGATATTATGATTTCTAAAAATATTCCAGTAAATGTTGGTTAATAAAATAGTATAAGGGAGTTTTTTTAATTATGAGAATATTTCAAAATTTTCATTACGATTTTCTTAGCAAAAGAAAATACGCTTACATCTTGTCGGCTTTTTTGTTCGCTATCGGGCTTATCAGTGCTATCACCAGAGGTTTTCATTTTGGTGTGGATTTTACAGGTGGTACTGAAATAGTTCTTCAATTTGAAAAGCCCGTTGATATCACTAATGTTCGAGATGATCTGGAAGGCATTGGTTTAGGATTTTTGGAAGTTAAAACCTTTGGCGGAGAAACCGGAGTGATGGTTCGATCAAAGGAACAAGAAATTTCTAGTGATATCTATCCAAAAGTTGTTGCTTCGATAAATGATAGAATTGAAAAGATTATTCCCGGCATTCCGGTACAAATCGCTGATTCTTCATCTATTAGTTCTGTAACGTATTCTTTTTTAAGTGCAGACACAGCAAAAATAATTGCCGATGGATTAAGCAAAGCAGGTTTCCAGGTTTCAAGTATTTCTGATGAACAGGCTAAAAATCAAATTTTAGTTGGTATTGGAATATCTGATTGGATAAAAGAGAATCTACGCACGAAAGTTTCTGATAATCCTTTTAAAATTTTAAAAGAAGATAAAGTCGGTCCAAAGATTGGCGGAGAATTAAAACGTGATGCATTGCTGGCAATCCTTTTTTCACTTATCGGAATATTAATCTACTTAGGATTTCGGTTCAAATTTATTTTTGCACTAGGCGCTGTCGTTGCATTATTCCATGACGTTTTGATTACCATCGGATTGTATGCAGCATTATATGGAATTATCCCTGGACTAAATCTTGAGATTGATCTTACCATTGTGGGCGCATTTCTTACGCTGATAGGTTACTCAGTAAATGATACCGTTGTTGTTTTTGACAGAGTCAGAGAAAACTTAAAAATTCATAAAACCAGATCTTTCTTCGATATAGTAAATACAAGTATGAGCCAAACAATGAGCAGAACCATTCTTACTGGTGGGGCAACATTATTAGCTCTACTCGTACTTTTAATTTTTGGTGGCGAAGTTCTCAGACCTTTTGCCTTCACAATGTTTTTCGGAATTATAATTGGTACTTATTCATCCATTTTCGTGGCGAACTCAATGGTCTATGAATACGTTACCAAATACAACAAGAAAATAGAATTCTAATCATTTCCGAAAAGAGGCTGTCTTACAAGAAAAGTTTTCTCGATAACTTTTTCTGATTCCATCAGAAAAAACCTGCTTGCGGCAGGCAAACTCGAAAACCAAAACAAATAAAAGGTTCCCGAGTAATGAAATGTATCGAGAGAACCTTTTAAGACAGCCACTTTTTCATTCACCACAAAAGTAACTCTAAACTTTCATTTGCAATTAATCCGATTAGTGCTATTTTAATTAAAAGTAATTAACAACATTTACGAATCATAACAGGACACAATTGAGTATAAAACTTTATGTTGGAAATCTTCCGTGGTCTTTCAATAATGAAAAACTTATGGATACTTTCAAATCATACGGAAGTGTAGTTTCTGCAAAAGTTGTGATGGACCGAGAAAGTGGAAAGTCAAGAGGATTTGGTTTTGTTGAGTTGGAAAATGAACAAGAGGCAAATAGTGCTATCAAAGAACTCAATGGATCAGAATTGAATGGCAGAAAGTTAATTGTTGCTTCAGCCAGAAACAGTTAGTAACTGATGTTACGCAGAAAAGCAATTAGCAAAGAGATGACATCTTTATTTTTTATTAAATATTTAAACAAAAGTAACATTGACATTCCAATTTAAGTGCTTATTTAATCTATAAAAAGATGTCATCTCTCCATTTTGCGTAAGGTGAGTTAGTAAGTAAAAATCTTATTTTTTTCAGTTCTTATTAACGGAACTCTATTCTTCAATGGATTCAAAGTCCACAAATTCGTTGTAAAGCCTATTATTGTTTTTCAGATTTAAAGACTCGAATTAATCTATTCCTACCTGATCCAAATCTTAATCAAGGTCAGTTCAGAATCTCACTTTATATAAAATTTGTCTTAATCAGGTTTGCAGGAATTGATTGCTGCTCTGGCAATTTCAAATATCAAATTCTTTTTTACCCTGCCATCCTTTAATTCCCGGTGCCAGGTTATAAACTTTCTCAAAACCAGATTTAAGCATGTAATTTCCAGCGTGAAAACTTCTGTTTCCACTGCGGCAATACACGTAATAACTTTTTGTTTTATCAAGCTTATCAATTTCCTGCATAAATATCGGACTGTTTATATCGATTAGTATAGAATTTGGAATTCGTTCCATCTGATGTTCAATCAGTGTTCGTACATCCAGCAGAACTGCATCCTGATCTTCCAAAATTTTTTTCTCGAACGAAACAGCATCAAGGTTTTCTACAATTTTCATGCTTGCCTTTTGTTTTTATTTACTTGGAAATCAGATGAGAGAAACAGAGATTGGATTCAAAAACTATAAATAAACAATACCGTGTTTTAATACGGATGTTATCAAATAATTTAAGAATTAATTTAGCTAAAGCGTGAAGCCGAGTCTGAGATAATAACTGGTGGGTGAATCAGGAGAAATGTATTTCTGAAAACCGGATATAAAAAAGTTATTTCCGCACATGAGCAATCGAGTGATAAAGACTTTTTTCGTCAATACTAATTTTTGAAATTGCAGATTGCGGGTTAAAACTTTCGATTGCATTATCAAGACTTTTAAAACATTCTAAAATTTTTGTTATTCCAATTACACGAAAAGATTCTATATCTGTTATTTGAGGAAAAACTAATTTCATAGCTCCATGTTTTTCATTAACTCTTTTAAATACTTTTACAATCATCCCGATAAAAGTAGAATCAATGAAAGAACAGGCTGACAGATCTATAATTAATTTTTCTCTTTCGAACAACGAATCAGAAGCTAATGATTCCCACAAAGCTGATGCATCTCTCATTGTAGCGGCGGGAAGATCAACTTTGACAATCGTGATGTCTTTGGTATAGTTTATAAGAAAATTTTCCATATGTTTTCTCGTCTTGTATTATAGACACTTTTACAATTAATAAATTATATAAAGTCCACAATAGTGCCACTACATTGTTTAAAATAAAGTAAAAAATCAATGAAAAGTCTTATAAAATGAGAATGGGGATTATTTTGAAACAAAATTTCATTGGTCTTGCTGCCGGTAAAATCTCCAAATTGAAGTTCTGAAGCGGCGATCACATATCATCCGAATTGTAAGTTCTGAAATAAAAAACCCCTGTGTTTTATGACAGGGGTTTTGTAATAGTTGTGATAAAAAGAAAATCAGGATTGACTTTCGTTAAACGTTTATCGAAGTAATATCAGCTTTTTACTGCTAATAAAATTACCCGCAGATATCCGATAGAAATAAACCCCGCTTGCAAATTGTGAAGCATTCCACTCATATTTGTAATAGCCAGGTTTCATAACTTCATCAACCAATGTAGCAACTTCAGCACCAAGCATATCATACATCTTTAAAGTCACTTTAACTTCTTTCGGTATATCAAATTTAATTGTTGTTGTCGGATTAAAAGGATTCGGATAATTTTGTGACAGACTGAATACTTTTGGTATCATTGAATAATCAACTTCAATTACATCCGACAAATTTTCAGTTCCATCGAAATCTACCTGTCTTAATCTGTAATAGACTTTTCCTTTTCCTGAAGATATGCTAGCATCCTTGAAAGTATATTGCTGCATTTCAGTGGTAGTTCCTTTTCCTTCAATCTCACCAATTCTATCAAAGTTAAAATTATCGTTACTTCGCTCAATGATAAATAATTTATTATTTGTTTCGGTTGCAGTTTCCCATTTCAGCAGGATTATATTCTGATCAATATCTGCGCTGAAGGAAACAAGTTCAACAGGAACTATTCCGAGACCAAAGAACTCAACTATCTTTAGCATGAGCATCTTTCTGTTTGAAGGTGCTACACCATTACTTAACCCACCAAATTCAAAAGATGCACCAATAGTTTTATATGTACCTGCATTGTATGCAACCGCACAGATATAATTAGGTGTCAGGTTTTTAAAGATTGCTACTGCCGGTGGAATGTTGGACAGCCGATCTATCCAGGAATTATCACCTGCATAAGTAAAATTCATTCCTTCAGTCATTACTCCGGTCTGACCTTGAATAGTTCCAAGATCTCCACTTCCATCGGATAAACCAGTGATATTAAACATAGGATGCACAGGAGTTGGAGCATTATAATACCATGTATCTCCACCTTCCATATAGATCATTCCGCCGTTATTCAGGAAATCAGCAAGTTGTTGTCCTTCTGCAGAAGTCAAAACATAATTATTGCTGTAAGTACCTAAACAAACAAATATGGATCTATAAAGACTCAAATCAGCAGGGAAAGTTGTAGAATAATCGTATGCAACATTATTTGAATCCAGCGCAGCTCTTATGGCAGGACTTGAATTATGGTTAGCATCCATACAAAGTACAAGTGCTGGTATTTGTCCAACAATCAGATTAAAACTACCGCTCGCTGTTAATCCTGGTGTTGCTGTTATACTGCAATTAAATTCAGCAGAATGTCCGGCTGGAGTATTGACACTTGTGGTAACACTAAATGATTTAATCATGCTGCTTCCTGCTGATATATTACCATAAGCCTGTGAAGAAGTATTAATAGTAATATAAGGATCGCTTGAAATCAGATGACCAATTACACCAACCGCACCGGATGTACCCTCGTTCTTAATTTCAATTATTATGTCTGCAGTTTTGCCCGGATCAAGTGCATTGTTATTATTCCCAAACGGGTCCGAAACATTGTACTCACCTAATTCAAGCGAAGGAGCGTAAGCCTTCAGAGAAAAATTACTCAGCCAATTGTTTACACCGTCAGATGCAATCACTGTGAAAGCAGCCAGATGACCATCAGGAACAAGCGGGCTGATAGTTATCGCAAATCCATTGCTGATTAACTTCTGCGCACCTGCTGAAACATTTCCATAGAATTCAGTCGAGTCAGATATAGTTATAAAACTATCTGTACTTCTTAATGTAACGGTAACATTACTTGCATCTGAAACACCAACATTTCTCACTCTTAATGATAACAACGGAGATTCACCATAGTCAATCAATCCATTTCCATTACCTGAAGCATCGTTAACTATACAGGAATCCGCAACTACATAAGCACCTTCAGCAGGAACAACAGAAATATTAGAAGAGTATCTGTAGTAGTTTTGCTTTGTTACAGTCAGTACTACAGTATTTACAGGAGTTATAAATGGAATCGGGATTGTGACCGGTGACCCTGTTCCTTCGGCAACACCAATTATTTCCCCGTTAAGTGTAAGTGAAATCAATGAATAATTATCAGCGGTAACTACAAACTGAGTTTGCCCGCTAATTATTACCGGATCATGAATTACAGTAAGATTCTGCGGCATCTCGGAATAAACTGTAGAGAATGCATCACCGTGATGATGAAACAGATAATATGTTACCATTTTGTTGCTTGTATTGTATGGCCAGTTTGAGTATTGCAGAAAATACTTGCCGGTTACATTTCCGAATGCCGGAAGAATTCTGTCAGGACCCGGATTTCCATAGTCAGGCATAAAGTTTGGCCACATCCCATCAAACATTCCCCAAACATAAGTATCATTAACAAAAGAGTAGGAGATTTCTGTTGCTGCAATAATTCCAAGCGCGCCTTTTTGATGACGGTGAAAAGCTTCTGCAAAACATTCACCGCTCCAATTAAATTTTCCTGTAAGACAGTTAATAGACATAACGAAAATAAGATCATTATTGTTTAGCCCAGCCAGGTTGGAATTAGTATAATCGGGCTCACCCCATCCGGTTTCCAGTCCATGATCACGATGCTGTATCATGAACGCACCATTGTTTATGTCATTATTTATCCGTGTTGCATTCCCTCCCCAATCTGTTAAGTATGCAGGTGAAGTTGGAATATAACCTCTCCCGCTTGGACCAAAATAATTAACTACAAGGTTTGTGTTGGTTGCAGTTGACCATGTTGAAAATGGAGGCGAACCGCTGTAAATAGCATTTTCCCGAACCGGCGTTTTACCTAATTGATATTGCCAGAAACCGTTAACAGTTTCAGAGCAAATCTGGAACCACCGTTCTGTCTGCCAGCCCAAAGCAGTTATTGGTTTGTTATAAAAGTTTGGATTTGTCGGAGGTGTTCGCTCATACTTTAAAAATTTATTTATCATTGTTTGCAGATGAGTTGCGTTTTGAGCTGTCATTCGTGCTGTGACAATATCTGCCATATTATCTCCGTTCACATCAGCATAAATATGATCAGACACGCAGTAATTATCCCACGTAGGACAATGAACAGTATTTCCGGAAGTTCCATAATCTCCTAAGAACAATATTGCAACCGGAGGAATATTCCATGTATTATATGCATTGTTAATGTAACTCTCAATCAATGTAGAATTGTTTCCGCCAATTTCCGTTGTTGTAACAATACCTGTCCTTATTCCCTGTAATGTTCTGAATTGTTTTATCGAATCTGCCCACGCAAGGAACGTTGGATCATTCGGGCATATAATCAAGTATTCAAAATCTTCAGCATCCGCACCCGATTGGAACTGATATTCAACTTTGGGCAGCGAATTAAAATTTATCAGAATGTTATTAAGTATCGGGTCAAACCACCGGTTTCGCAAACGATTATCTCCAAAATGTCCGTTGCCGCCAATGAAATTAACTTCAACTTTTATGTCTCTATAGACAATCAACTCTTTTGTAACCGGATTGTATTGAAACGGTGTGATTCCGAGCTGAACAACATCAACACCTCTGATTTCAGTTGGCTCAGAGAGTATTACTGGTTCAGCCGGATAAAATGCGTTGGAAGCATAAATTCTCTCATCCTTAATATAACTGAGAGGACCGTCTTCATTACCTTTTGGAATACGAAATGCCGGTGCTACTTCAACATTCTCAAATGATTCGGTTCGGGTTGCTGTAATATTAAAGCTTGCTCTTGCACCCTCGGGTATCATTATAAATCTCGAAGTTCCAGCAAGATCCGGTGCGCCTTCATCGTTAGGCAGGAAAACTCCTGGAATATGTACGGACTTCATCGAAGTTCCGTTAACAGTTACTTCCTGCATTTCAAACTGATGAATTGAAAAATTCAATTTCACTCCCGTAACATTTTCAGTTTCAATACTGAATCCCTGTGAGCCCCAGCCATCGGAGTAATTAATTACCTGCCCATGCAAATTCAAATTTGAAAATGAGAAGGCAGCGAGGATCGATAATAGTTTAAATGAACTATTAGTAAAAAATCGGAAAATATTTTCCTTCATTATTACCTCCACAAATTTAAACTGTACTAAACAGTACGTAGTAAATGAAAAAATGAAAGCCTACGAATTATTACAGAGCACAGGAGTGTTTTGGTTTAAATAAATACTGGTAAGTCCCCCTGAGAAGATTTTCAAAATCTTAGACTTGCTCTTAATCAAGTAGTAAGCTATGGTTAATTAATTTATAAAATATTTAAATGCGACTGACAACTATTGCAATCGTTATACAAAAATCGGTATATATCTTTTAAATGAAAAGCATCAATTGCTGAATGGAAATTAATTTATTAGATTTTCTTTATAAATGAAATGATAACCAACTATTTTTAATAGCATGAACACTTCTATCAGCAGTGCAGAATCCTGCATACTCATCTATTTCAACATTTACTAACCGTGAAACTTTAATAACCCGATAATATTTGTTTAAAGAATATCTGATCATTCCAGCTTTCTCATCAATAATTTTACGGGATACATAAATTCATTTTAAAAATAAAAAGCCCTGCTTAACAAGCAAGGTTTTATTAAAACTTTTATCGGTGTCTTTTTATTTCACAAAAATCTTCGCAAAGTGGGAATCCTGACCTGTCTGCTCACCTCGCTTCCGCTTCGGCGGAGCAGGTTAAGTGACATATCACCTAAGCATCACCATTTTTTTTGTTTCTGTGTAGTTCCCAATCTGAATTGTATAGAAATAAATTCCGCTCGTCAAGACCGAGCCTGATCGGCTTGGTAACGATGCTGTGTTAAGCTCTATCTCATAACTGCCTGCTTGTTTTATTTCATTAACGAGTGTTGCAATTTCGTTTCCCAAAATATCATAGACAACAAGCCTCACCCCCTGCCCCTCTCCAAAGGAGAGGGGAGAATTTGGAATTGTAAATTTAATTTTCGTTGATGGATTAAAAGGATTAGGATAATTTTGATATAAATTAAATCCGGTAATCAAATTATTATTCTCTTCTGATGTTCCGGTTGATGAACCAGCGTTAATCCATTCAGTATAAATAATGCAGGTTAATTTGTACGAAGCTCTTTGAAACAATCCGATGGTAAAACCTTTTGCAATCTCCCAAAACTTATTGTAGTATGTCGTGCTATTATGATTGCCTGCATAAGCTTCAGCAACTGAATCAGCATAAAGAACAGAATCTACGTATTGATAATTATCGTATATCATTTCAAAAACAAAATCAGGCAGATTATCAATGTATTGAAGTGTATCTCCTTCATAAACTATCTGTGACTGAAAGTTTTGAATCATTGTTGATTCATATCTCGAATGAACTCCATACTGGTTGGTGTATTGTCCATTATAATTTCTTGTGATGTGCAAAGGATTATGTGCATCGCCAATGTAATGCCCGAGATCTGCTGCAACCAGCATTGCTTTGTGCATATCATTCATCTCAAATAATGTTTGAATCGAATCAGCAGTTTTAAGTATTGCCCACGGAAGAATTCCCTGATCCATCACAAAAGAGTAACCGTGCATTGCAACAAGCGAATCAAAATCTTGTGAGATTCTGCCTGTCGCAATAAATTCAGGATAATTATCAATATCTATAAAATGCTTTGGAGCTTCGTCAGGGTCCCAGGATTTTCTATAATCAGCATCAGATGCATGAGCTTCAAGAGAATCTGCCCAGGTTTCAAAGAATTCCATTTCTGGGTGCGCAGATAGTATTGTGTTATAATTTATAATTTTATGTCCGACATTTCCCCAGCCAAGAAAAACAAATGAAACCAGGACAATCAATGCAAAAATTAAATTCGTTTTAGTAAATGATTTTCTTTTATTTGATTTCAGAAACATTTTATTCAATTTTAATTAATCTATAACAAACATATATACGTTAATACACTTGCACAATGAAAATTTTCCTTGAGATATTTTTAAAATTAATGCGATCGATAGATGCAGATGAGAAATGACCTTTATCGTTCAATTGAATTATTTAGATTTTGATTTCTCTCTTATTCCCAGGAATTTCAGAGATTCATTCTTGTCGGTAGTAACTTTTAAATTGAGCCCACGATTTCTTGCAACTATTTCTCCAAACCTGCGGGGATCAATTATTGGTTCATTTCCACAAACAGACACGGTTATCCTTTTTAAACCTTTTTCCAAATATTTCAGAGACTCATACGCTGTGAACTCGCCAAAATAATATCTCTGAATGGTGGTTATTTCTCCTTTAACTTTATAAGCATCAAGAAACAATTTGGAGAGATCATTTTCCAAGAGTGCTTCCAGTGCATCTGTATACATTCTCTTTACTTCCGAAAGAGAAAAATGTCCTGAGACGGTAACACTCAGATAATTATCTTTAACTTTAAAAGAATATTTGAGTGGAGATTTTTTTTGCACAAATAGTTTTTCAGTTTAAGTTTTCTAAATATAATAAATGAGAATTGAACAAATCATAAAAACGTAAATTGATTATTTTAAATCCTTATCAAATGTAAATACGAAACAGATTCAGAAACAAATTTATGCAGTTAATCGGAGATAGAATTACTTCACCTTCACTACAACCATTGTCATATCCGAATTATAAATTGAGTTAAGTAGATTCAAATAATTTATTAATTCAATAACTCCAATCCGTATGACTGATTGGGATTTTGTTTAATTCTTGTCTTTGTTGTTTCCACTGTGGAAGAAATTGATTCATATATGCTTTGAATTTATAGTTGTGCTTGCGTTCTAGTAAATGAACCATCTCGTGAACAATTATATATTCTAAACAATGAATTGGTTTTTTTGCTAATTCAAGATTGATCCAGATTCTTTTGACATTGGTGTTACAAGTTCCCCACCTGGTTTTCATTCTTTTTATTGCCCACTCGTCAACTTTCACATTCATTACCTTTTCCCAATTTTCAATGTAAGCTGGAATAAGTTCTTTCAGTCTTTCACGATACCAATCGTTTAATATTTCCTGTCTTTTCTCTCCTGGTGTATCGGGCTTGATGTATAATTCAATTGTATCGTGTTTAATTTCTACTTTTGGTGGATAGTTATGTTCTATAACTTTCAATAAATATCTTTTACCTAAATAATAATGGCTTTCTCTAGTAATAAATTCTCTTTGTGTTTCTCTCTCCTGATTTTTCATTCTTTGTTGTTGTTTTTTTATCCAGCTTAATTTAGAGATTGCGAAGATTCTCAGAGTATCGAGTTTTATTCTATGCGGAGAAGACATTCTTACTCTGCCTGAAGGAGGATGAACACTAAGATGTATGTTCTTTATATCCTTAAAGAATACATCAATGGAGATTTCACCTAAGTTTATTTTTTGTCTATCAATAATCACTTTGCTGCTTGATGATTAAAAATATTCTTTCAACTTCATCTTTACTTTTCATTATTTTATAAATGGCAGCTTTGATTTCATTTTCCTTCTGTGGATTACCTCTGAAATCAGCTTTCTTTGTATATCGAACTGCTTCATCAATCTTTAGTGCTAAGTCCTGATCTTTACTCAGGTTGTTATACAATGCAATATGAGCATTAGTTGTTATTCCTATTGGTAAATCAACACTCTTCCTATCATTGACTCTTTTAGCAAGTGCGGCTATTTTTTTCAAATATTTTTCGTATTCAATTGCACCAATTCTTCTTTCGTAAACAATTTCATCTAACAGTTTTGACATTTCTTCAAAGTAAGCAGGGTCAATCAGATATTCTTTTATAATCTTTTGTCTAACATTATTCTCAATAGTTTCCTGTATTGCCTGTCTATTCTCTCTGATACCTTTTGGCAAATTATTAATTGCATCGGCAATTCCACTATTAACGATTATATCAAGCAGAGTTTGATCACCAAATGGTGAAATAGTTTTACTTTCTTCTGCCTGAATATAATTATCAATTAAAAATCGCATATCAGCTTCATAGGTTTTTAGATCAATAACTTCTCCACTTGCACGTTTTATTTCTTCACGAAGTTTTAAGTAAAAATTTAATGTCTCTTTCAATTCGTCAAGTTCTTTGGGTGTATAACCAGCCTGATCTATTTCATCTGCAATGTTTGCATAAGCTCTTATTAGTGAAGCAACATTTTTATAGAGAGCAATTCTTCTAACTTCAGTTGCTTTGAGATCATCCTTGTTTTCAGGATTACCACAAAAGAATCTTATATATTCAAATGTTCCTCTTGGTGGTTCAACAGGTTCACATAATAAATTTAATTCTTCGATTGCATTGTCCAATCTTTCTTTTCCTTTTTCGAGTCTGGTCTTAAGCATAATGTCAACGTCTTCTTTTTCAAATTCATCATAATCTAAATCAGCGGTATAAACGGCAACAGCGTTTTCTACTCTCTTGAATAAATCTTTATAATCAACAACATACCCAAATTGTTTGTCTTCACCATCCAATCGGTTTACTCTGCAAATTGCTTGAAACAATCCGTGATCCTGCATACTCTTATCAATGTATAGATAAGTACAAGGAGGTGCATCAAATCCAGTTAAGAGTTTATCTACAACAACAAGCAAACGCATATTTGAAGGTTCCTTAATAAACTTTTTCTTTGCTTCATCCTCATAAGTTTCAGTGTTTTTACCATTCAATAAATTGATGTATGTATTGTAAATAAATTCTTTTTCAGTATCCGTGTTAGCTCCGGTATCTTCAGTAACAATGTCTTTTGTACTTGGATTGTATGATGTGATAATTGCACACTTATTTCTTAGTTCTGTTTTCTGAAATAGTTCAAAGTATCTGCTTGCTTCATAAATGCTACTTGAGACAAGGATTGCATTGCCTCTATCTGAATTGAGACGTGGCTTTGTATTAAAATCATAGATTATATCTTTAACGATCATATCAAGTCGTGAAGCAGAACTTAATACCTTCTGCATTGTTCCCCATTTTTTCTTTAGTTCAGATTTTTGATAATCATTCAATCCTTTTGTCTTTGCTTCAAACCAGGCATCTATTTTTTGAGGCGATGAAATTTTCTGATCTATGTCTCTCGCTTCATAAACTAAATCTAAAACTACTCCATCTTCCACAGCTTCATTAAATTTATAGGTATGAATATATCTGCCAAAAACTTCGAGACTTGTTTGTTTATCTTGTTTGAGCAATGGTGTTCCTGTGAAACCAATAAACGTAGCATTCTTCATTATTGCTTTCATCGTTTTGTGGAGTTTACCGGATTGAGTTCGATGACATTCATCCACAAATACAAAAATATCACCGTAAGTTTTTGAGGGAGCTTCTTGAAGTTCCTTAATGAACTGATCAAAGTTATCTACATCTTTTTTACCGAACTTATGCACTAATGAACAGAACATTCTGGGGAGTGGATTACCAAGTTTTTCCATCAGCTCTCTACCGCTTCTTGTACGAACTATTTTTTCACCAGCATCATTATAAACTCGTTCAATCTGTTTATCGAGTTCATCTCTGTCTGTAATTATAACTACTCGTGCTTGAGGATTATTTTCTAACAACCATTTGGAAAGCCAAACCATTACAAGACTTTTACCACTGCCTTGTGTGTGCCAGATAATTCCACCTTCGTGACGACTGCAAAAACTCTGGGCTTCTTTGACACCAAAAAACTGATGATGGCGTGGGAGTTTTTTTATTCCTGCATCGAATAAAACATAATCGTAGATCAGTTCAAGGAATCTTTTTTTATCGCAAAGGATGGTGAGATATTTGTCCAAAAGTAATTGAGATGAGTCTTCTTCATTCTCATTCCAGTTGAGATAATATTTTTCAGGCGTTCCTATTGTTCCGTATCTTAAACCTTCAGTATCATTACCAGCAAATATGAATTGAACTGTTGAAAAAAATTGCTCGATAAATTCTTTTTTCTGATTTACAATGCTTTGTCTTATTCCTTCACCGATTGAAATTGTACTGCGTTTTAATTCCAAAACAGCTAGAGCAATACCATTTACATAGATGACTATATCCGGTCTTTTCTCACGATTACCTAAAACAGTAACTTCTTCTGCAATTGCAAAGTCATTCTTCTCGGGATGTTTCCAATCTATGAGTTCAACAGTCTCTTTCTTTTCTCCTGCTTCGGTTTTATCCTGAACGCCATATCTAAGAAGAGAGTAAATATTTTTATTGTTTGTGTAGAGAGATTCGTTGTAGTTGTTTGCAGTAATGCGGAGTTTGTCGAGAGTTTTGTTTATTAAAGTGTCATTTACATTTTTGCGTTTGAGATAAGACGTAAGCAGTTCTTCTTCAATGTTGCTGTTGTTTTCTCTTTCTTCCCAATTGCCGAGATAGGTGTAACCGAGTTTATCTTTGAATAGTTTTACTATCCGGTTTTGGGTTTCTCTTTCTCTTTGACCTACTTCGCTCATACTAACCTTATTTTACCTGTTAAAAGATTTTGCATCATTCCTTGTTTGATTAATTTGTATTTATTTAATTTTTGTTCGAGCGATTCGATATCAGAATCTATGTTATTAAGAACTTCTGCAATTGCATCTTGCTCAGTTACATCAGTAGGTATTTTTATATCAATCGCTGAAATAGCTCCAAGATTTATTTTTTTGGGAACAGCCCATTGCAATGATCTAAGTTCTATTTCTTTTTGAAAATCATAACTTTTAATTAGATGAGCAATAAACTTATTGGAGTAACCTTTCTTGATTTTTAATAATGCAAGGCTAACATAAAAGCTCGCTTCCACATCCCAATTAATTAATTTACAATCACCAATGGAACCTATTCTGGTCATCAGAATATCACCCTTTTCAATCTTATAAGTTTTAGTTAATCTTTTATGTTCCTCAAGTGATATGAATTTCGTATTAGTAAAATTATTTTCAGTGATGTTTTCTACACTATAGAATTGAATACCGTCATCAACATAAACAGGGGTTTGATGTGTACCATCTCTTATTTCTGCTACGTCACCTAACTTTTTTACTTCCCACTCTCCACTAAACCCCGGCAAACGTTTTTTACCTGTTAGCAATTGCTGCATTGTGCCTTGCTTAATTAGTTTTTTCTTTTCAATTAGTTTTTCAAGTGAGGAGATTAACTCATCGGTATCGCTGAGAACCTGTGCAATTGCGGTTTGTTCTTCTGTAGGTGGGCATATGAACTTTGTAATCTTTATGATGTCGTTATACAACCGTTGAATAGTCTGTCCTTCAGTTCTGTAATCGACAACTTGGTATAAATAATATAAGTATGAATTGGATACTATAGTTTCATTGTTATCAATCCAAATGATGTTTGAGTCTTGAAAATATGCTGGTTTACCATCATAAATAACGGTTCTACCTATTGTTCCAGATGCAGAAATAAGTATGTCGCCTTTCTTTGGGAAATAATACTTTTGCCTGTAGTTGTTAAATAGTTCCTCAGTAATGAAAGCATCTGGTTCTTTTCCAAATGTCCCAATCTTATAAAATGGAATTGGACCTGATTGCTTGGTTTGATTATTAAAAACTCGTTTACACATTTTCACTTCGCCAACATCGCCCAGACTTTTCACTCTCCATTCTTTAGGAATATTACCAAACTCTGTTTGACTATATCCTTCCCTCATTTCCATTCAAATCCCATTTTTTTCAAATGCAGGTTTACCTTGCTTTCTAGAGATTTTACATTTTCATCAAGGTTGGGTAAGGTTTTATTGTAACGCTCAGCAAGTTCTTTTATTCTATTTGTTAGCTGCTGTGAGATTCTGTCCAGTTCACTTTTAACATCATTGTAAATTTTAGTAAGCCACTTATCGTCAATTACTAAATTTTTAACTTCTACTTCAGTCAACTCAGCATATTTCTTTTTCAGTTTTTCAAGGAGCTCAACTTCAACTTCTTTAATTTGTTTTTTAATGTCAGATTCTTTCTCAATCAGTTCAAGATATTTGTTTAAGACTTCAACTTCTTCCTTGTCATCCTCACTATAACTAATTTTTGGTTCAGCAACTTTTTTATATTGCTTTACGGCATCAGAAATTTCTTTTAATCTTTTTTTAATCAATGTCTTCGTAATCTTCCCAGAATCAGTTTTAACTTCCTCAAGCAATCCATCTTCACCGGAGTGTTCCTCAGCCATTTCTTCCATCTGTGCAGAAACGTTATCTCTATCAATTTCTAACTGTTCAATCATTTCTTTTTCTTTTAAGAAGTAACGGTCAATCATCAATTCTTTCGGGACAAGATCGCAAACATATTCTTTCTTCTCTGTATCGTAATAGAAATCAGCTTTCCAGTCATCATTGGCAATTATATAAACATCATCCTGCATCGTGTCTGTCCAGTAAGTCATCAGGTGCTGGTAAACATCATACTTATCAATAAGAATAAGATTTGAGAATGATTGAAGTATTTCTTCAGAGATTGTGTAAATAAGCTTCTTGGGTTTTGTTCCAACTTTAATGTTTGTGAGTTCAGGATAGATTTTATTTTTCCATTCTTTGAAAGCTTTATCTACCTTCTTTGCATAATCAACAAATTCAGGATGGTTGTAAATTTTATTTTTAATTCCTGCCTGTTCGGCAGGCAAGTCTGATTGCCCGATCTTTATTTCTAAATATCCTGGTCTTGCATTATTCTTAAACAACTCTTTTCTTAATAAAGGATATACATTCCAGTATTTCTCCAATGCATCAACATCATACTTTGGAATACCACCTTTAAGATGAGCTTCAATATCCTGTAAATCTTCCGGTTCCTGGCTGTCAATGTAACGAGGGATATTCAGGTTGTATTCGTTCTTTTCAATTTCATCAAAGGAAACATTGCGGGAATATTTTGAAATCTCTATCTGCTTGTTAAACACATCAACAATTTTATGAATATCCTGATGTCGCAAGCGGTTCTTGTTTCCATCTTTCAGATAACCTTTGCTTCCATCAATCATAAAAATACCTTTTCGGTTGTCGGCATTTTCTTTATCAATTACAATTATGCAAGCGGGAATGCCTGTTCCAAAAAACAAGTTAGCAGGTAAACCAATAATACCTTTAATGTAACCACGTCTGATTATGTTCTGGCGAATTTCAGATTCTGCACCACCACGGAATAAAACTCCGTGAGGCAGAATAATTGCACCTTTACCTTTGCTTTTCAGCGAGCGAATTAGATGAATAAGAAAAGCATAATCACCATTTTTATTTGGCGGAATACCAAAGCCTGTGAACCTGTCAAACTTATCATTCACAGAACCTTTATCGTTGGTAAGTCCTGTTGTCCAGGATTTATAAGAAAATGGCGGATTAGCAACTGCATAATCAAATGTTTTTAATTTAGTATCACCGTCTGTGAATTGAGGATCTGATAAAGTGTTTTCTCTTGCAATTGTTTGAACATCTGAAGCGTGATTATGAAGAACCATATTCATTCGTGCCAAAGCTGCTGTTGAAACATCCATCTCCTGTCCATAAAGAGAAATATTTGTATCTGCTTCATCTGCAACTTTCAGCAGCAAAGATCCGGAACCACACGTGGGGTCGTAAACAGTCGTTTCGGCTGTGATTTTTGAAGTATTTATTCCGATAACCTTTGCCATTATTCGACTGACTTCTGCAGGAGTATAAAATTGTCCTTTGCTTTTACCGCTCTGAGTTGCGAAATTTTTCATAAGATATTCATAAGCATCACCGAGAAGATCATCACCTTCAGCTTTGTTTTTTGAGAAGTCGAGTGCTTGATTTTCAAAGATTAAAACCAGATTGGTAAGTCTGTCAACCATATCCTTACCTTTGCCGAGCTTTTCAGAATCATTGAAGTCAGCAACGTCTATTGTTCCTGTCAGCTTGTTAGCTTCTGCAATTGGAGCGATGATTTTTTTATTTATGTCATCACCGATAGTTGGCTTACCTTTCAATGCAGCCAAATCCTTAAAGCTTGCACCTTTAGGAATAGTAATTGGAGAGTAAGGTATGTTGGAATACTTATCGGATATGTATTTAATGAACAGTAAAACGAGAATGTAGTCTTTATATTGGGAGGCATCCATACCGCCACGAAGTTCATCGCAGCTTTTCCAGATAGAGGAGTATAGTTCAGATTTTTTTACGGGCATAAGAAATCTTATGAATTGAATAGTATAAAAATAAACAAAAAGATTTTTACTTAGGCAAGAAAATATTTCAGAAATAGCCAGAAGAAAAAAAAGAGTAGCTACTTCACCTTCACCACAACCATTGTCATATCATCGTTGACTTCGGCTTCTCCGCGGAAAGATTTTATGGATGACCAGATTTCATTCACGATATCGGTTGATCGTGCTTTGGATTTGTTCTTGAGAATTGAATTCAGATTTTCATCACCGAACAGTTCGCTGTTCTCATTCATTGCTTCTGTAACACCATCAGTAAAGAAAGCATAAATTTGTCCCGGCAGTAACTTTACTTCCTCTTCTACCAAAGACTTTTCGAAAACTATTCCTCTTTCAATACCAACACCAAGTCCTTGTGTTCTGTATGATTGAACTGTTCCGTTTGATGCCTGAAGCACAGGCATATGTCCGGCACGACAGAATGTAACTGTACTTTTTTCAAGATCGAAAAGAGCAAGCGTTATTGTAACAAACCAGCTTTTATCCATCTCGGCATAAATTCTTCGGTTAATATCAATGAGAATTTCTTTTGGTGATTTATTATCCGAACAATTTAATTTTATCATCGTTTGGAGCTTTGTCATATAGAGTGAAGCTGATAAACCTTTTCCGGAAACGTCTCCAATAACCACAAATAATTTTGAATCAGAAATTTGTATCAGGTCGTAATAATCTCCACCAACCTGCATTGCTGGAATCATCTCACCGCAGATATCAAGTCCGTTCATTTCGGGAATACATTGAGGAAGTAAACCTTGCTGAATTTTTCTTGCAAGATCGAGATCTCTTTCAATTTTTTGTTTTTCAACTTCAGATTTGTAAAGACGTGCATTCTCAATTGAAATAGCTGCCTGATTTGCTGCAGCCCATAAAAGTTCCAGATCTTTTCCTGCAAAGTGCGAACCTGAATGTTTAAGTCCGAATAAAAGAAGACCAACTATTTTTGATTTAGCCATCATTGGAATGATTGTGTAAATACCTTCGGAAATTAATCTTTCGGCTTTCTCATCGGTAAAAACTAATTTAAAATCGGTTTGTTCAATAGAAGGAAATTTTGTAATCAGATATTTATCTTTTAAGAAAGGAATTATTTTCGACTCAGTTATCGTGCATTTGGCATTATTCATTCCAACACTATCCACAAGCGCCAGATTACCATCTTTATCCCGCATCATTATCCCAAAGGTTTTTATTTTAAGTGCATCAACAAAAGTTTTTTTCATCAATGAAAGAATATTATCCATCCCGACAACGGTGGAGAGTTCACTGCCCAGATCAACTAAAACTTTCTGGTAAGCAAACTGTTCAGGATAAAATCTTTTTGTAAGAAAATTCTGAAAGCGATCTTTTGTTGACTGGAACACCAATGCAAATACGATAAAGAATATTCCTGCAATAATTCCCTGGTTCTCGACACCAAAGAAAGAACTGATGCTTTGCCCGGCAACATATATTACAAAGAAATAAATAGCAGCAACCGTTGCAGTTGCAGTTCCGTAAACAATCGTGTTCTTTACAACAACGCTAACATCCATCAATTGATATTTAAATATGGAATAAGCAAATACTAACGGAACAATTGAGATCAGAATTATCGGCATATAATATTCCGGTGAATTAAATATTGTATCAGCAATAGCAGGTGCAACTCCGCCGGTGTACAACGCAACTGCAAACCCAAAAGTAACTGCAATCAGCATTATAAGAATTGGCTTCTTCTGTTCTTTAGATTTGATTTTTCTGTATTGAAAAAACAAAGCCCACCATCCGGTTATTTGAGCTAAGATTAAAAAGAACATATACGATTGTAACGCAATATCAAATACACCGCCTTTCAAAGTTCCTGTCATTGTCATATAGAATAATGTAATAAATAGAATAACAAAAACTGATGGGACAATGAATACAGCTTTCTGCACCCATTTTTTTTCGGCAAACTTGAAAGTGGATGGAAAATTCCAGAAGAAATAATTGATGATAAACGGGAGAAAACATACTCCAATCATATAAAGAATTCCCACTATCCATGCAAGAATTCCATAGTTCAGAAAGATTTTTATTACACCACCGAATTGTGGCCGCAAGGCATCGAGAGAAGCTAATACAGACACTGCACCAAGGAAATAAAACAACCTTTGAATTCTGCCATCGGGTTTTGCAATCATCACAATAAAAGCAATTAATATCCAGAAGAGCGCACTCAGAGCACCTGCAAGCGCTCCGTATTTAACTAATTTTTTTACATAAACTTTTGTCGAATATATTTTTCCTTCCCGTTTGTATTTATAATCTGCTAATTCTCCTTTTTTATATTTGTTAAGTATTTCCTGTGCCTGATGATCAGAATGAAGAATTGTGTTGTTAATTTCAATAAGTTGATCACCGTCGCGGATACCGGCATTCCATGCTACGCCGCCAACCTTCACAAAATCAAAATAGAGCGCAGTACTGTCTTTGGTAATTTTTTTGTTTATCCATAAACATTCGTCATTGCTTGTTACATTGACTTCAACGGCAGTGTAAATATTTAATATTGCAATACCAATTAAAATTAGTGATGCTGCAACAATAAGTTTTGAACGATACTTTAATAATAATGTTTTAAATGTTCTCAAAGTTTCACCTGACTTTTAATACAATCATTGTTATATCATCGGATTGAAGATTTCCCTGCGTGAAAATCTGAACATCTTCTTTTATACCGTTAAGTATTTCATTTGCTGATTTATGCATTAAACTTTTTCCTATTCTCTCTAATCTCAGTTCAGAATATTCTTCAAACTGAAGATTTAAAGCTTCTGAAACTCCGTCAGTATAAAGAATTAAAACATCATCTTTCTGAAGTTTCACATCCTCAAAAATATACGGAACGAAAGTTTTCATCACCCCAAAAATCATCCCGCCCTGAGTAAGTTTGATAATTTTATCTCCTCTCAGAAGATACGGCGGGTTGTGTCCTGCATTCACGTAAGTAAGTATATCCGTTTTTGTATTAATGAAACCCCAGAAAAAAGTTATAAATCTTCCCTCAGAAGAATTTGCAGTTACGAGATCGTTTATCATTGCCGTTGCATCTTCAATTTTCATATTCTGCCTGCAAATTACCTGCAGAAAAGCCTGGATGTTTGCCATCATAAGTGAAGCAGGAACTCCCTTTCCGGCAACATCAGCGATAGCTATATAGAATTTTTCATCATTGATAGGAATAACATCATAATAATCTCCGCCAACTTGTTTGGAGGAAACGTTCAGTGCAGCGATATCATATTTCTCATACTCAGGTAAAGTTGATGGAAGTAGATTTCTCTGAATGTCTCTCGCTATAAGCAAGTCTTCTTCCATTTTTTGTTTTTCAAGCGCTTCAAGAAACAGCCGGTTATTTTCCAGGGAAATTATCGCGAGATTGCCGACTGAATAAATGTATTCAATATCACTATTATTAAATCCTCTGTTCCCTGCTCTGTTCCCAAGTAATATTATTCCACGTGTTTTTCTTTGAAGCTGCATAGGTACGATAAGTTCAATTCCAAGTTCGAGCAATTCAGAATATTTAATTTTTAAAATGTCTTTTCTAATCGAATCCGGTGTGTTATGAAGTTCATATTTCTTTATTAACAGAATTAATTTTTCGTTATCGAATTTTGAATCAAGAATATCCGGCTCATCATTATCAAAAAGAACTAAAGCATACTTCTGAATCAGGAACTGACCGAGTAAAGAAAATACCAACAACTTAACTACCCGAAATGATTCTGCGAATGTTCCGAATTCTTTGCTGAGTTCAAACAATGAACTGAGTCTTTGTACACGTGAATCAAGCTGACGGTTTACTTTTCTTAACTCATCTATCACCAAAGAATTTTGAACCGCAGTTGCGGAGATATTTAAAATCGTACTGAGGAATTCAACATCGTCTTCAGTGTAATCTGTTTTATTTAACTTCTCACCAAGACAAACCAAACCGATACAATTATCTGAAGCACTTATCCTCTCAGCAACTTTCAGGTTTGCTTCCTGCATAAACGAAACTAATTTGGGATGATCAATACAATCTGATGTAAGTTCCATTTCGGGAAATCCCTTAATTAATTCGGAGGGTAAGCCTTTAGAACCCTTCAGGATAATCTTGTTTCCTTCCTTAAGTGCAATGAGTCCGCGTGTTGCTAAAAATTTGCCAAGGCAGGTAAGAAGAACATTATTGGTAATGAAATCAAGATCAATACTTGAGTTAATAATTCTGCTAAAGTCAACGAGCGCAGTTAGGTTTCTTTTTAATTTAAGATTTTTTGCCTCCAGCATTTTTTAACCGTTCCCTATTTTTTTCGAAAGCAGTACCTTATTATACTTTCCCGGAACGGAAGTATATGTAACGTCATCCATTAAAGATTTCATAAGATACATTCCAAGTCCGCCAACACGATGTTCACGATAATATTTTTGCAGGTCAGGAAGAGGTATCTTAGCAGGATCAAAAGAATTGCCGTAATCAATAATAGTAACCGTAAATTTTTCCTTATCAAATTCTACTTTAATAATAATTTCACCTTCCGGAGAAAGTTTATAGGCATGTTTAATAATATTTGAACATGCTTCATCAACTGCCAGAATTATTTTCTCGACCGTAGTGTCCACTATTCCCGCATCATAAGCTTTTTCGCTGACAAAATCCCTGATCTCAGAAAGGTTTTCGGTTTTGCTTTGAACTACGAGTTCACCGGTGTTATTATTTTTGCGGACTGACAAGCTTAACTCCCAAAAAACTTCTTTATTGCTTCCTGCTCGTTTTTATAAATTTCATAGAGCAATGGAAAACCCAGCAGATCAAAAATGTTAAATACTTTATCGCTCATATTTGTCAGCTTTATGTCACCATTATTATCTCTTACGTTTTCTATGAATGCCATAAACACACCTAAGCCTGCACTGCTGATGTAGGAGAGCTCTTCGAAATTAACTACGATTTTAAATTTGTTTTCATTAATTAGTTGAGTAAAATTATTCTCAAGAGTCGGCGCTGTATGAGCATCCAAAAATCCTTTGAGATTAATAATACTAACTCCTCCGCTTTCTCTTATTGATGAACTGAAATCTGCCATCCTTATTCTCCATTCCGTCGAGACATAACGTCTAACGACTTTTCAAGTTTTAATTTTGCTTCCACTTAAAAATAACTAAAGTTATATCATCATATTGATTATGCTGACTTGAAAAAACTGTAATTTCTCTTATTATTTTATTAGAAAGTTCCTGCGCGCTCAATGATGCGTTATCCTGAAGTACGTTCAAAAAATATTTATCGCCAAAATCTTCCATCTGTTCATTCTTTGCATCGGTTACTCCGTCTGTATAAAGTACTATGGTATCATTTCTGAACAAATCAATAGAGAATTCTTCCAGAGTCTGTTCAAAATATTCTTTACTGCTCAATCCCAAACCGAGACCTGAAGGTCTGATTTGTTTCGAATTCATATCTCTTATTAAAAACAGAGGGCAATGACCTGCACGTGCAAAGATTAACTTTTTTTCGTTGAAATCGAAATATCCGTAAGCAGCACTTACGAAAGTTTTAGAATCCAGAGTTTCTTTTAAAATTTCATTTGCTTTGATAAGTATTTCTTTAGGTCTTTCAATAGTTTTTGAAAGTGATTCAAAAATACCTTTCACTTCAGCCATAATGAATGCTGCGGAAATACCTTTTCCCGAAACATCTGCAATTACAAAACCAAGTTTGGTTTCACTTATTCTGAAAAAATCATAATAATCACCGCCCACTTCAAATGCCGGAATAAAGACTGACGCAATTTCCAGATTCGGATAATCAGGAACATCTGCTGGAAGAATTTTTCTCTGGATTTCTCTGGCAACATCGAGTTCCTTCTCAAGTCTCTCCTTTTCTATTGACTGTTCAAGCAGCCTCGAATTTTCAATTGCAACTGATGCATAATCAGAAAAAGTTTCGATTGCACTAAGATCATCGCGTGTAAAAATCTGACCTTCTCCTTTAGCAGCAACAAGAATTCCCTGAGTTTCTCCGCGGGATTTTATAGGTGAAACTGAAACAACTGAATACAAATCTTCTGTAGTTCCGTCTGTAATTCTTTCTTTTATATTAAATGTTTTTGTTGAAACAAGGTTACTGAAATCAATTCGCTCCAAGATTTGGTTTGTCAGTCTCTCCGATTCGATGAAACTAATATTTCTTGAAGCAAGTGAATTATATCCGACACCGTTTTTCCAGATTATCCAGGCAGCTTTTGAACCACTCAACTTTTGAGCGATATCTGTGACAGTTTCAGCAAGGTCGTTAAAATCTAAAACTTCGGTTATCAATTTGCTGAAGTACTGAAGTGATGTAACTTCCTGCGCTTTTCTGTCATAGGCTTCAGCAGTCGGGAGATGAAACAGTGTAGTAAAAAATAAAAACACAAAATAAATTGATCCGTAAATCATTATCATCTGGTTGAACTGTTTGAGTGACGGTGAAAAAGCAGTAAGAATCTGGCTGTAAATATTTCCATCGGAACTGTTGAGTATGTTAACTACAAATAAAATAGTGATGACGAAAGAGAAAAGCAGCAAATAAATTTTTTCTTTTTTGGAAAGAAAGGCAATCCATGAAATCCTGATAGAATTAAAGACTATCAGAAGAACAGATACAACAAAAAAAGTTGTGTTGAGAAATGACAGATTTTCATCTCTGAAAAAATTTATTGAGAGACTTGCTAGTATGAAAAACACCAGCATTGTGTTAAAATAAACTTTTACATTTTTTGTCCGGTTCAAGAAGAAAAAATGTCTGAGCACTATTAAAAAGAATGAAATAAATCCAATAATAATCAGGACATAAATAAATGAAACGATGTTGTAAACTAATCCGGGATTATTAAGCTTGAGGTTAATATTATTAAAAATATCCGGCAGCAGATAATCAGAAAATATTAAAAGAAAAAACATTATTGCCAGTAATATCCCTGTGTTTAAAACCAGGGAAAGTGGAGTAGTTGTCCTGCTGTTTTCAAATTGAATCAGGATTTGCACCACAAAGAAAATTAAAGCTGCAATTAAAAAATCCTGTAAAAATCTTAGTCCGATGATTTCAGGTGTGCCGAAGAATATCTTAAAAACAAATAATAATACTGCAGCCAGAATTACAAGTTGTGCCTTTGGACTAAAGAAATTTTGTTTTAACAGTTTCATCCGTCTTCTTAAATACAGAAATTTATTTATTGGTTACCAATTAAAATAATATGGTTAAAACTTAAGGGAAACCTTTAAATAGATAAAGATTTCAGTTATGAACGGTTTTTTATTAGGATGATTGACTAAAATCAAAAGGTTAGTCCGGCAGCATCAACCGGTTTGATTTTACTTTCGGGGACTTTTTGTAACTTCTGAATGAACCCTGACTTTTTTGCTTTTTAACTCTTCGCTCAACTGTTTCAGTTCATTTTGTAATTTTTCCATTTCTTTTTTGAATTCATCATCAGATGAATATTTATGATAATAGTTTCTGTTAAACTGATACTTGATCAGCATTGTATCATCGGATGGTTTTACCTGATTGAATTTATTACTAAGATTATAGAGATCCATTCCTTCATTAACCCGATTGAGCGAATCAAAATTCAAAGAATTATCATTGACAACGTAGCTGTACACAGAGTCATCATTAAAATATTCTATTTTCAATCCACTTTTTGATTTTTCAATCTTCGGAATTTTATAAGCATAAAAGTGAATATTATTTGTTGCCTGTTCTATCAATGGTTCAATTGCTGCGATTTCAGGAAATGGCGCTTCGGGGATTTCGATTGAGGGAATATCTACCCGGCAAATATTTGAATCAAGCATTACTTTGAAATTTTGTGCATCGTTCATTTGTGCAGAATGAATAAATGTAGAATCAAATTTAATATTTAGTGTGAACTGTTTGATTTTTTCTTCATGATCTCTGATCTGTTTTTCAAATTCTCTCATTTCTTTTTCATATTGAACTGAATTGAATGTGTAAGAATCAGCAAAGACAGAATCCGGAGTCACGAATATATACTGATCACCGGAAATGTTTTTCAGTTTTTCAAGAGCTTTTACAAGCTCCACTTTTTCATTATTCGATATACCTTCAGGTACAATTCTTTCAAATTTTGCTTTGTTCAATTTTTCAGAAGCAACAAGCAGATCTGCAAATATTGCTTTTCTCAGATTCCATAGATTCGGATTTATTGCGATTGTATTATTCTCATTTACAAGTACCTGCGCTTCAAGTGCTTTGCTGTAACTGCCGATAATCGAATCCACTGTCTGTTTTTGTTTTTCATCAAGATTCATAGCAGTAACAAATTCATCATAGCTTTGTCTCTTTATTTTTTGATCACTTGATCTGATCTCAAAGAATTCCTTTCCGGAATCATCGTATCCTAAAAGGAGATATTTTTGACGTGAGTCATCAAGAGGCAGCTCGTTATTAAAAGCAAAATTGAAAATATCTTCATTGCTCAAATTTGCAGCAAGAAGCACTGGTTGAAGATTTTCTTTGTAGAAACCCGCAATGGCTACTTTTTGATCTTCCCAGATTTTATCAATTAAATCCGGATCAAGTTTTAATACGATCATTAAAGCAATAGTTAAAGCAACCAACGACGCTGCCGGTATCCATCTTTTTATTCCTGACGAATTCTTTTTCCTGCTTTCAATTTCCGCCATTAACCTTGTTTCAAAAAATGGTGAATCGGGAATACGATTTATTCTGCTGCCAAGTTGTTTGATTCGTTTAAGGTCATCGAGTTCCTTTCTCATCTCAAGTGAAGATGACAATAGTCTTTCAACTTCAGATTTATCTTTGGCATTAAGTTCATCATCCAGGTAGGCAGATAGTAATTCTAATATTTGTAGATTTTTTTTCATTATCTAAGTTCCTTCTCAATAGGCTGAAGTATTTCTTTCAGCTTTTCCCTTCCTCTGAATATTCTTGATTTTACGGTCCCCATTTCGCAGTTCAAAGTTTCAGAAATTTCCTGGTAACTAAAGCCTTCTATATCTTTCATTATTAATGGCATCTTTAATTTATTCGGCAATCTGGAAATTGCATCCATAACTATTTTTGAGATATCGTTACTTTCTACCGGGGATGAGTAATCAGAAATCTCTATCCCATCCTCAACAGGAAAAAATATTTTTCTGACATTCATTTTCCTTAAATAATCTTTGCATCTGTTTACAGTAATCCGGTAAAGCCATGTCGTAAACTGTGATTCAAATCTGAAATGCTTAAGATTACGATATACAGTAATAAATACATCCTGTGCTATATCATCCACCAGAGCGCTGTTATTCATAGTTAGATAAATAATATTTCTTACTTTCTCCTTATGCCTGCTCACAAGGATCTGAAAAGCAGTATTATCCCCATCAAGAAATTTGCGGATAATTGAGTGATCATCATTAAATGATACTTTTTGCTGCTGCTGCAAGTCCTTTTCTTCTTCTTTTAAAATCATTTGTTAGACGTGATATTTTCGATGTTGTTCCAATTTATTAAATTAAATTCATATCAGAAAACTTTGTTATTATTTTCTTTTTCCTGTTTGCAAAAGTATGCTATACTGATTAAATTTCGATGAAAATTTAAAGGAGTATTCATGAAAATCAAAACCACCGAAAAATATGGAGCAGTCATTGTTGAACTAAAAGGAAATGTGATGGGCGGTGATGATACCAAAGATTTCAACGACTTGCTGCATAAATTAATTGACGAGGGAAAAATAAGAGTAATTATAGACTTAAGCGATGTTAAGTTTATGAACAGTTCCGGACTCGGTATGTTAATTGGCGGTTTAACAACTATGAAGAAAGCCAACGGCTTTTACAAACTGGCGAATGTAACTGATAAAATTGAAAGCTTGCTCATTATAACTAAATTGATAACAATTTTTGAGCATTACGAATCTGTTGATAAAGCAATCGAATCGTTGCCAAAATAACTCAGGATAAAATTTAATTTGAAATAAACTCCGGATTGAAAAGTTCGGAGTTTTTATTTGTAAAAACTAAAACCAAATCTTAAACTAAACCAAATTATGAGCGTTACAGTACTTGTTGGAAGCCAATGGGGCGACGAGGGAAAAGGTAAAATTGTTGATATACTCAGTGAGAAGTATAAAATAGTCGCAAGGTATCAAGGTGGTGCTAATGCTGGTCACACCGTTATCATCGGAGATCAAAAATATATTTTACATCTCATACCTTCCGGAATATTGCGGGATGACGTTATCTGCGTTATTGGTAACGGTGTTGTTATTGATCCAACAGCATTACTGGAAGAAATTGATCTTCTTGAAAAAAATGGGATCAAAGTAGAGGGTAGATTATTCATCAGTCATAATGCTCATTTGATAATGCCGTACCATAAGCTGCTGGATAAAATAATTGAAAGCGGCGATATAAAAATCGGTACGACAGGAAGAGGAATCGGTCCCTGTTATATTGATAAGTTTGCCCGTAAAGGAATCAGGATAGTTGATCTTCTTGACAGAACTGAACTAGAGAAGAAAATCAGACAGAATTTAAAAGAAAAAAATGAATTACTTGAAAAAGTTTACGAGCACGAAGGACTTGATGTTGATGCTATCGTAAAGGAGTATCTTGAATTCGACAGAACAATTGACAAGTATATTAAAGATGTTCCTTCATTCCTGAACCAGGCAATTGCTGACGGTAAATCAGTTTTACTTGAAGGTGCTCAGGGAACTTTACTCGATGTTGACCATGGAACCTATCCATTTGTAACCTCAAGCAGTCCAACATCCGGCGGTGCTTGCACAGGAACAGGAATTCCCCCAACAAAAATTGATTCGGTTATTGGAATTGTAAAAGCTTATACAACCCGCGTTGGTAATGGTCCATTCCCAACCGAACTTTTGAATGAGGAAGGTGAAAAGTTACGAACAATTGGAGCTGAATTCGGGGCTACAACAGGAAGACCAAGAAGATGCGGCTGGTACGATGCCTTCCTGGTTGCATATTCACAATTGGTAAATGGAATAACCTCTGTTGCAATTACGAAACTTGACGTGCTGAGTGGTTTTGATAAAATAAAAGTATGTATCGGTTATGAGTTGAATGGGAAGCGGTTAAAATATTTTCCTTCTTCGGTCGATCAATTATCTGCGGTTAAACCTGTCTATGAAGTTCTTGATGGCTGGAATGAAGATATAACTAATTATTTATCTTACGAACAGCTTCCATCAAAGACAAAGGAATATCTCCAATTCATCGGCAAACATTCAGGAATTAAGATTGAAATCATTTCAGTGGGACCAAAACGCAAACAGACATTCTACGTGCAAAAATAATTTTAACCATGGCACAAAATGTTGTGTCACGTTTTTACCCTTTCGAGTCACGACAACGAATTCTGATTTAATTAATTGTTAATTAGTGTATGAGCTAATATATTTGCATTTAAACTAGTGAGATAAATATGGACTTAAAATCTTTAGAATCTGAATTACTAAAGCTTACACCAAGAGAAAGAGCAATTGTAACATACAAGCTTTTGAATAGTTTAGAAAATGAAGAATCAGAAGATGTGGAAGATATCTGGTTAGATGAAGCACTCAGCAGGTATGATCAGATTGTTAAGACCGGCAAGTTTACTATTGATAGTGAACTAATTATTCGGGAAGCTAAGTCAAAGTATAAGTGACCAGGATTATATTTCACGAATTAGCGGGGAAAGAGTTTCTGGAGGCGAGGGATTACTACGATGATTTTGTTTTTGGATTGGGTGAAAAATTTGTTATCGAAGTAGAAAGATGTTTAAACATAATCAAAACTAACCCACTCGCATATCCGGTTGCAAAACAAAATGTCCGCAAAGCTGTAATCATAAAGTTCCCTTTTTCTATTTTGTATCGGGTGGACGAAAATGTCATCTCTATTCTTGCTGTGATGCATCAAAAAAGGAAACCATTATATTGGGCTGAGAGAATTTAGGGCGTGAAGCTTCACGCCCCTACAAATTTTAAAAACTACTTCATCAAAACCTGTCCGCAGTAGTTTTAACGAAGGAGGATCATTTTCTTCAACTCTACAAAATCTCCTGCTTTCAATTGGTAGAAATACACTCCGCTTGATAGATTCCGGACGTTGCCGGAATGACTTGCAGCGTTGAATTCTACTGTATGATATCCGGGTTCTTTTTCTTCATTAACCAACAATGCAACTTCTTCACCGATTGAATTAATTACTGTAATCTTAACATTACTTTTTTCTTTTAGCCCGTAACCAATAGTTGTTACTGGATTGAACGGATTCGGATAGTTCTGTTCGAGAAGGAAAGAATTAAATATTTTTATATCTATTTCGATAATATCAGAATACTCGCTTTGTCCCAGATAATCTATTTGTTTAAGTCTGTAATAATATTTTCCGTCTGCAATTATCTTATCTCTGTAAGAATAATTCTGTCTTTCAGTAGTAGTACCTTTACCATTAACAAAACCAATCGAAGAAAAATCATTTCCATTTATGCTTCTCTGCACTTCGAACAACTGATTATTTAATTCAGTAGTAGTTGACCAACTTAAAATTACTTCTTTACCGTTCGCTATGCCAGTGAATGAACTCAATTCTACCGGTACAATAGTAGTATCAGTAATAAAACTATAGTAAACATCCTGACCACCTGTGAATGTTGCTGCCCACGCTAAATGCGCTCCGTTAACCTCAGAAACCATATCGAAATAGTCGCCCATTTTATTCTGGTTTGGCCAGCCGACATGCGGATCAAAATAATCAGAAAGTCTTTGATTTGCTGACCATGTTTCTCCTCCATTTGTTGAATTGGAATAATACAGTGCTGATAAATAAGTTCCCGGATTATCACGCGTGTCAAGCCAAACCACATCAATTCTTCCGTTTGGTGCAACCGACATTGTTCCAAACCATTGATAAGCTGAAGTTCCTATATCATCATTAATTTTGATTGGTGAGCTGAAACTTACACCACCATCCGTACTTCGGGCAAACATAACATCAAGAGGATCAGGATTAGAATTTCTTTCAACAGAACATAGTAAATAAATATTATTATGATATGTTCCGCCTGAAGTATCAATTGCAATTATTGTCTGACCAAGTAAACCACCTGGATTTGGTCCGACACCGTAAGTGATAGAACCATCCAGATTAACCGTAGTGTTCATATCCCACGCAACTGTTTGACCAGCAAACTTTGCATTTGAAGATTTTGCCACAAGAAAATCCCATCCTAATGAACCGCCAACAAATAAATCTCCATTTGAGGCTACTGCAAGAGTTCCCCAATAAGGATCGTTTGGAATTGTAACACAATCCTCAAAAAATATTCCGCCATCAGTTGAACGGGTAAATGAACCGGGTGAGCATACGCTGTAAAAACTAGTCCAGTAAGCATATATATGACCACTTCCCGAACTACTGGATTTATCAAGTGCCATCCATTGTTTATCTCCTCCTTGAGCATAAGTTTTATCACCCCAAATAGATCCTCCGGTGCTTGATTTAAATACGTCACAAAAATATGTTGGTTCAGTAGCCAGACTGTTATAATAAAAATTTCCGTCAGCATCACTTTCTAATACGGGATCTGATCGAAAGATTCCAGGTTCAATTACACCAGGAAATGTCCATGACTGTCCTCCATTTGTTGTAAATCCAAATCCTGCCTGGCGGAAGTTGTTGCTGATTGTATTAAACTGTCTCCATCCGATTGCAATTCTATTTGGATTATTTCTGTCAACTGCTATCGAAGGTTCGTTTGCAGCATCTCCAACAATGTTTTGCCCGTTCGCATCAACATTTACCTGAGTAGTAACAATACTATTTAATGAATAATTATATGCAGGTGATCTTTCCTGACTTTCTCTTAAATCGGGAATATATTCATCATCTTTAATCTCGTGATGCAATCTGCGATCAGGTGGATTTCCTTTTTGTTGTGTGTTTGATTGGGAAAAAATCTGAGCTGATGAGATGAGAAAAATAATTATCACTGTAAAAACCAGTCTGATAATGTTTTTAATACTTTTGATCTCTGATCTGCTATTCATAAAATATCTCCTGGAATGGATTTGAACATTCGCAAATTTTTATTTTGATACTTATCAAACTTACATATATCCCGCAGTAAATTGAACACTTAAGTAATACCAAATCAAACAATATATTATTTTAATCTTTATGAAATGTTTTTGGACGATCGGTTTGTAATTGGCAAATAAAAAGTATTTATCTAATTTTAAATTCAGAGCAAGGTTATGGGAATACCAGATCGGAAATCACTATCTAATGGCTTCAGACTTCCAATTTCAATTTTGCCGGATTACACAATCCTGTAAATTTTAACAAGTACACACTTGCAATTGATATAAACACACTTTACATTTGGGCGTCTATTTGTAAAGTAGAATTATGATAAAAAGACCTTATTGGGTAAATAAAATAGAGCAAGCGTGGCTTCAGCGACCTATCGTCTGGCTTTCAGGTGTAAGACGCGTTGGTAAAACAACTATTGCAAAAATGTTTTCAGATGCCGGATATTTAAACTGCGATTTGCCTTCGGTTGCACGGAGATTAGAAGACCCGGAGATATTTTTCAGCAGCATAGATAAAGATAGTAAAGTGATATTTGATGAGATTCACAGATTACCTGATCCGAGTAATCTCCTAAAAATTGGAGCTGATGAATTTTCAAATCTTAAAATACTTGCTACGGGTTCCTCCACAATAACGGCAACTAAAAAATTTCGCGACAGCCTGACAGGCAGAAAGAAAACAATATACTTACCTCCGGTTCTTTGGAATGAAAGTATTTCGGAGTTCGGTATAAAAGATTTAGACAAACGTTTACTTCACGGCGGACTTCCCGAACCTTTACAAGCTGAGAAAAAAGATCCTTCCTTCTTCACAGAATGGATAGACAGTTTTTATGCGCGAGATATTCAGGAACTGTTTAACGTTAGAAATCGAGAAGGTTTTATTTCGCTTTTGCATTTGCTGTTGCGCCAAAGCGGCAGGTTAATTGATTACACTCAGCTTGCAAAGCTAAGCGGTTTAAGCCGACCGACAGTTAAAGCACATATTGAAGCAATGATAATATCACATGCTGTATTTCTGTTAAAACCTTTTTCAAGAGGCGGCAGAAGAGAAATAACACAAAGACCAAAATGCTATGCTTTCGATACAGGGTTCGTATCATTTATAAAAGGCTGGGAAGGTATAAGAGAAGAAGATCGTGGTTTGCTTTGGGAACATTTAGTACTTGATTCACTTCGATCAATCCATCCAGAAAGCAATCTATTCTTTTGGCTTGATAAGTCAGGACGGGAAATTGATTTTGTAATTAAAAGAGATAATAAAAACGTTGATACGTTTGAATGCAAAGTTAATCCATCAAACTTTTCAACTAAAAATTTAAAGGTATTCCGTGATCTCTATCCCAATGGACAAAATATTTGTTTGTCACCAAACATTATTGAAAACTTTACCACCAGAAAAGATGATCTGTTAATTGAATTTCATTCCTTGCAAAGTTATTTTGAAAGAATTAAACCATAAGTTAGCTATCAAGCACTTTTAACTTCTCACTACTTGCCTCGGCTCGCGATCAGCGAGATGGGCTAAATCCTAACTACTTAAGTTTGAATTCCCTGCCCTTTTGGCTAAATTTGCTCCTAATTTTTACGAAAATCAAAAGAATCAATGAGATATCCTCACGCAGAAATAGAATCCAAATGGCAAAATTACTGGGAAGAAAAACAGGTTTATAAAACTGATTTTACAAAAACTGATAAAAAACTTTATCACCTGAATATGTTTATCTATCCATCCGGTGCGAAGCTGCATACCGGACATTGGTACCATTACGGTCCTTCCGATTCCTGGGCTCGCTACAAAAGATTAAGAGGCTTCAATGTTTTTGAACCGATGGGTTACGATGCTTTCGGTTTACCTGCAGAGAATTATGCGATACAAACAGGTATTCATCCGCAGGACAGCACAATAAAAAATATAAAAGATATAAAAGAACAGTTGAAAAAAATTGGCTGTATGTACGATTGGAATGCTGAGTTAATGACTTGCGTTCCTGAATATTACAAATGGAATCAATGGCTATTCCTTCAACTTTATAAAAAAGGATTGGCTTACAGAAAAAAAGCTCCGGTTAATTGGTGCCCGAAAGATCTGACCGTACTTGCAAACGAACAAGTTCATGATGGGAAATGTGAACGTTGCGGAACAGAAGTGATTCAAAAAAATCTTTCGCAATGGTTTTTCAAAATAACTGAATATGCTGAAGAACTATTACAAGGTTTGGATAAAATAAACTGGCCTGAAAAAACAAAACTGATGCAGCGAAACTGGATTGGAAAAAGTGTCGGCGCTGAAGTCGATTTTAAAATTGATGGTTCTAATGAAGTAATAAAAATATTTACAACAAGACCTGATACTCTTTTCGGTGCAACGTATATGGTTCTTGCACCAGAGCATCCTTTAGTTGAAAAACTCACAACTTCTGAACAGCAAAATAAAGTCGATGAATATAAAGATTCGATTAAATCATTAACTGAAATTGAAAGAACATCAACTGTAAAAGAAAAAACAGGTGTATTCACAGGTGCTTTTGCCATCAATCCGGTTAACAATAAAAAAATTCCAATCTGGGTTGCTGATTATGTTTTACTGACTTACGGAACCGGTGCAATAATGGCTGTTCCAGGACAAGACGAACGCGATTGGGAATTTGCTGAAAAGTTTAATCTTCCAATCATCAGAACTATTCAACCGCCGGATGATTTTAAAGGCAAAGCATTTCTTGAAGATGGTCCTGCTATCAACAGTGATTTTCTAAACGGACTTTTTGTTGAAGATGCAAAAAAGAAAATCAATCAATGGCTTGCGGATGAAAAAATTGGTAAAGCTACAGTAAATTATCGTTTGAGAGACTGGCTGATTTCCAGACAAAGATATTGGGGAACTCCGATTCCGATTATTCACTGCGATAACTGTGGTGAACAAGCAGTGAGTGAAGTCAAACTGCCGGTTGAACTTCCTTATGATGTTGATTTTCATCTTGGTGGTGAATCACCTCTTGCAAGAAATGAAAAGTTTATAAATGTTAAATGTCCGAAGTGCGGTGGAAATGCGAAACGAGATCCAGATACAATGGATACTTTTGTTGATTCATCGTGGTATTATTTCAGATATTTAAATCCACATTTTTCAGATGGAATTTTTGATAAGTCAATTGCCGATCAATGGGTACCGGTTGATATGTATGTCGGTGGTGCAGAACACGCAACGATGCATCTTTTATACGCAAGATTCATTCACAAATTTTTGCGTGATCTCGGAATTGCAAAAGGTGACGAACCTTTTCAAACACTTGTTCATCAGGGAACGATTACCAATGCCGGTGCAAAGATGTCAAAGTCGAAAGGAAATGTTGTAAACCCGGATATGTTCACATCAAAATTTGGTTCGGATGTCTTTCGTCTTTACCTGATGTTTATGGGTCCGTACGATATGGGCGGAGATTGGAGTGATAAAGGAATTTCAGGAACTGATCGTTTTGTAAATCGGGTTTATGATTTGTTCAATGAATTTAAAGATCTGCAAAATCAAACATCGTCAAAAGATAAATATGAACTGAGTTCACTTTCAGATGCAGACAAATTCATTTACAGAAAAATTAATCAAACACTGAACAAAGTTGGAGAAGAAATAAATCATTTCAGATTTAATACAGCAATCGCTGCTTTAATGGAGTTGCTGAATAATTTAAAAGATATTTCGAATTGCTCAAAGGAAATTCAATTATTTGCTCTGCAGAGATTAGCAATAATGATCTCACCACTTGCACCTCATCTTGGAGAAGAATGCTGGAGTTTACTTGGCAATGCTACATCGATCTATGAAAAGTCTTTCTGGTTTGATGTTGATGAGTCAGCACTGATTGAAGATACGGTTGGTATTGCAGTACAGGTGAATGGTAAAGTCAGAACAACTCTTGACGTACCAATTGACAGCGAACAGGAAATAGTTAAGAAATTAGTTTTCAGCGATGATAAAGTGATAAAACACACATCAGATAAAACAATTGTTAAAGAAATTTACGTTAAGAATAAGATCTATAACATCGTAGTAAAATAATTAATAGCACGCAGATGACGCTGATCGAGCAGATATGCGCAGATCAGTTAAACCTGCCTGACAGCAAGACAGGTCTGTGTCACCTGCCTGCCGTTAGGCAGGTCAGCGTTCTATTCTTCTAAATTAAAAATATAAAATATGCTTGATATAAAATTAATTCGTGAAAATCCTGAAACTGTCAGACAGGGATTAAAAAATAAAAACGAAAAAGATCGTGTTGACGAAATTCTTTCGCTGGATGAAGATCGAAGAAAAATAATTTCAGAAGTTGAAGAACTGAAAGCAAAGAAGAACCAGGTATCATCAAAAATTCCTCAGATGAAAAAAGCCGGTGAAGACACTACACAAATCTTTGCAGAGATGAAAATCGTTTCTGATAAAATCACTGAGCTCGATAACCAGTTGAAACATGTTGAAGAGAATTTGAATGGAATATTGATGTTCATTCCGAATCTTCCTCATTCATCTGTTCCCGTCGGAAAGACTGCTGATCAAAATGTTGAAGTTAGAAAATGGATGCCGGAAGGATTTTCATTTCCCATCGGGACAAGCGGCAAGAAACCAAAAACTCTTGACCACATTGAACTCGGGAAGAAATTTAATATACTCGATTTTGAAAGAGGTGCTAAAATTTCAGGTACTGGTTTTCCTGTTTATGCTGGAAAAGGTGCAACACTTGAGAGAGCATTGATTAATTTTATGCTTGATTATCATCTGACTCATCACAACTACAAAGAAGTTTTTCCCCCGTTTCTTGTAAACAGAGAATCGATGATGGGAACCGGTCAGCTTCCAAAGATGGAAGATGATATGTACGCAATTGAAAAAGATGGATTGTATCCGATTCCAACTGCGGAAGTTCCGATTACAAATCTACATCGTGATGAAATAATTTCTGAAAAAGATTTGCCGATTCGGTATGTTGGCTATTCAGCTTGCTTCAGACGAGAAGCCGGTTCTTATGGAAAAGAATCAAAAGGTTTTTTGAGAGTTCACCAGTTTAATAAAGTGGAGATGGTAAAAATTGTAAAACCAGAAACTTCATACGATGAATTGGAAAAACTTGTAAACGATGCCGAAGATATTTTAAAGTTACTAAAAATCCCTTATAGGATTCTTATGCTGTGCACTGGCGATTTAAGTTTTTCTGCGGCAAAGTGTTACGATATTGAAACGTGGTCTCCTGCAGAACAACGATGGCTCGAAGCTTCTTCCTGCAGCAACTTTGAAGATTTCCAGGCAAGAAGAGCAAGCATACGATTTAAAAGAGAAGGTGAAAAAAAACCTGAGTTCGTTCATACTTTGAATGGTTCGGGGTTGGCTACAAGCAGATTGATGGTTTCAATACTTGAAAATTACCAAACAGTTGAAGGAACTATTCGGGTACCTGAAGTGCTTCAAAAATACACTGGATTCCGTGAAATCAAATAAGCATTTTGCCTTTCATATAGTTTATCAATTAGCTATCCAAACATAATTGTATTTATAGCTTCATAATTAAAATTTAAGAGCAAGATTCAAAATAATAATTGAAAAACCTATTTACTTTAAAAAAATATTTTCTCCGATATAAGAAGAAACTTATTCTAGGTTTGATCTTTATCATTCTTTCAGATATTACTGCGGTTTACGTTCCTCTGATCATGAAAGATTCAATAGATGCACTTCAGAAAAATGCAACTTCTGAATTGTTGTTGAAGTACGGACTGATGATAATCGGTTTATCAGTTGTATCCGGAATATTCCGTTTCATGATACGGCAAACAATTATCGTTGTGTCAAGAGAAATTGAATACGATTTGCGGGGAGATTTCTGGTCGCACGTCCAAAGATTACCACTGAGATTTTTCCAGAATAACTCGACTGGTAACATTATGGCGCATGCTACTAATGATATTAATGCTGTCCGGACATTTATTGGTCCTGCAGTGATGTACACAACAGATACAGTGGTGATATTAGTGCTCGTTTTAATTTTGATGATCACATTGAATTTTCAACTTACTGTGTATTCATTACTTCCACTTCCGTTTTTATCATACGCTGTTTACAAAGTCGGAAAGAAAATTCATCAGAAGTTCACAGTTATCCAGGAAAAGTTTGCTGAGCTTACAACAATGGCACAGGAAAATTTTTCAGGGATCAGAGTTGTAAAATCTTATGCGCGTGAAGAACGCGAGATGGATAGATATGCTAAAGAGAGTAAAGATTTCGTAAAAAAGAATATGCATCTGGTAAAAACTCAGGCGCTCATCATGCCGATTCTTTTCCTTATCACCGGTATGTCTATTATAATTGTTGTATTGGTTGGTGGAACAATGGTGATTGATAATGAAATCACATTGGGTGAATTGACAGCATTTGTGGTCTTTCTTGGTTTTCTTATCTGGCCTATGTTTGCTTTCGGATGGGTAACCAATATCGTCCAGCAGGGTGAAGCAAGTATGAAACGTTTGAACAAAATTTTTGCTGAACCTTATGAAATTGAAGACTCAGCAAACACTGATTATTCCATAAAAGAACTCAAAGGTGATATTGATTTCAGAAATGTTTCATTCAGATATAGCGAAAACCATCCTTATGTATTGAAAGATATAAATCTGAAAATCCCTGTTAACTCTACACTTGCTGTAATGGGATATACAGGCTCAGGAAAAACATCTTTCGTAAACCTTATCCCGAGATTATACGATTGCACTTCCGGTGAAATATTAATTGATGGAACGGATTTAAAAAACATTCCGTTAAATGTTTTAAGAACAAATGTTGGATTAGTGCAGCAGGAATCATTTCTATTCTCGGATACTGTGATGAATAATCTTACTTACGGTTTACGAGGTAACGATGAGAAAAAAGCTCTTGAAGCAGCATCAATTGCACAATTCAATGATGATGTTCAAACATTTCCTCAAAAATATGAGACGATAGTCGGAGAGAGAGGAATAACTTTTTCCGGCGGACAGAAACAAAGAGCATCACTTGCAAGAGCATTAGTCATTGATCCCAAAATACTCATTCTTGATGATTCATTCTCTGCAGTTGACACAAATACAGAAGAGGAAATCTTAAAAAGAATAAAAGAGTTCATGAAATCCAGAACAACAATTATAATCAGTCACAGGATTTCAACTGTAAAAGAAGCTGATAAAATAATTGTCTTAAGCGAAGGAAAAATTGCAGAACAAGGTACACACGAGCAATTAGTTGAACTTGGCGGCATTTATTCTGATTTACATCAGAAACAATTACTCGAAAAAGAATTAGAAGAAATTTAATTTATTATGGCTCAGGAAATTTTCGGCGAAGATGAAGTTTTAGGTAAAGCGTATGACGCTAAATTGATGAAGCGTCTTCTTGGATTTATTGCTCCATACAAAAAATATGTGATCTTTGCTATCATACTTAATATCTTTGTTGCTATACTCAGTGCTGTTGGTCCAATGCTCACCAAAATTGCTGTGGATGATTACATCAGTAAATCAGATTATCATGGATTGCTTATAATAAGTCTTGTACTTACCGGTTCACTGATTCTTCAGGCAACGATACAATACTTTCTCACGTATTTTACACAGTTCATCGGTCAAAAAACTCTTTATGATATGAGAACCAAAATCTTCAATCATATTCAAACACTCGCTTTAAAATTTTTTGACAGAACACCTATTGGCAGATTGGTCACAAGAGCTACAAATGATGTTGAAGCACTTGGAGAGTTATTCTCATCCGGAATTGTGATGGTATTTTATGATATATTCATAATTATCGGGATCCTTGTTTTCATGTTCTTTATGGATGTTTCTTTATCACTTGTTACGCTTACTGTTCTGCCGGTTTTAATTTACGGAACGTTTCTATTCAGAAAAAAAGCACGTGAAAGCTATCGGGATGTTCGGCTTTATCTTGCAAGATTAAATGCTTATATGCAGGAACATGTAACAGGAATGAGTGTAGTACAGATATTCAATAAACAGGAAGATGAGTTTAACAAATTTTCATTAATCAATGACGATTACAAGAAGACAAATATTCAATCTATTTTTTACTACGCAGTATTTTACCCGGGAGTTGAACTGCTTAGTGCAATTGCTGTTGGTTTGATAATCTGGTACGGTGGCGGTGAAGTAATACAAAAATCTTTAACGATCGGTGTTTTATTTGCGTTCATTCAGTACACTGAAATGTTTTTCAGACCAATTCGTGATCTTTCTGAAAAGTATAATATTATGCAGACTGCAATGGCTTCATCAGAAAGAATTTTTAAACTGCTCGATAATCAAACCATAATTAAAAACCCTGATCATCCGGTACAACTCGAAAATGTAAAAGGCAGCATTGAATTTAAAAATGTTTGGTTCGCTTACAATGGTGACGAATATGTTTTAAAAGATATTTCATTCAATATTAATCCCGGAGAAACAGTTGCAATAGTCGGACATACAGGTGCCGGAAAGACAAGCATTATAAATACTTTCACCAGATTCTATGATATAAACAAAGGCAAAATACTTCTTGATGGAATTGAAATAGAGAAACTGGATAAAAAGGAACTGCGAAAATATATTTCTATGGTTCTGCAGGATGTATTTCTTTTTTCAGGAACAATAAAATCAAATATTAATCTTTACGACGATAATATTTCCGATGAACAGGTAATCGAAGCAGCCAGAATTGTTGGTGCTGATAAATTTATCGAAACACTTCCTGATAAGTATGATGAAGAAGTCAAAGAACGCGGAGCTACTTTGAGCGTTGGGCAAAAACAATTAATCTCATTTGCACGTGCACTCGCTTATAATCCTAAAATCCTGATTCTCGATGAAGCAACATCAAGTGTTGATACTGAAACAGAACATCTGATCAAGAATGCTATTGAAAAACTTCTTGTTGGAAGAACTGCGATTGTTATTGCGCACAGACTTTCAACCATTCAAAATGCTGATAAAATCATTGTTTTACACAAAGGTGAGATCAGAGAAACAGGAAATCATCAACAATTGCTTGCAAAAAAGGGAATTTATTATAAATTGTACCAGTTACAATATAAAGATCAGGAAATTCTTTCATCCTGATATTAAATTAATTAAAAATAGAGGGTAGAATCATGCCAACCACACAATTCATGACATTAAGTCGTTACATAATTGAAGAACAAACTAAACATACCGAGGCTACTGGTGAGCTTTCAAAATTACTTCACGATCTTTCACTCGCTGCCAAAGTAATATCTCTTGAAGTTAACAAAGCCGGACTTGTTGATATAATTGGTTATACGGGTGATAAAAATGTTCATGGTGAAAAAGTTAAGAAGCTCGATATACTCGCACACGAAATGATGATTAAAGCAATGGATCATGGCGGCAACCTGTGCGTTATGGCGTCTGAAGAAGAAGAAGAGATCATTCATATTCCGGATAAATTTCATATCGGAAAATATGTTTTGCTTTTTGATCCGCTTGATGGTTCTTCAAATATTGATGTTAATATTAGTGTTGGTACTATTTTTTCCATTTACAAACGAATTTCACCAGGTGATGGACCAGGTACAATGAAAGATTGTTTGCAGCAAGGAATTAATCAGATTGCTGCAGGTTATGTTATTTACGGCTCAAGTACAATGTTAGTTTATACAGCAGGTAATGGTGTTCATGGATTTACTCTTGACCCTGCGTTCGGTGAGTTTTTATTATCTCATCCTAATATGCAGACTCCCAAAAAATCTAAAATTTATAGTATCAATGAAGGAAATTATCTTTACTGGCATCCGGGACTTAAAAGATATATTAAGTATTTGCAGGAGGAAGATAAAATGTCAAACAGACCGTTTTCTTCAAGATACACAGGATCTATGGTAGCTGATGTTCATCGTAATTTAATTTATGGTGGAATTTTTATGTACCCTTCTGATTCTAGAAACCCAAATGGAAAATTGCGTTTGATGTACGAGTGTAATCCCATGGCATTTATTGTTGAGCAGGCTGGCGGAAGAGCAACAAACGGCAAGCAACGGATAATGGAAATTACACCGGAAAAACTTCACCAGAGAGTTCCCATTTTCATCGGAAGTGAAGATGATGTAAGAATGGTTGAAAAATTTATGGCTGAAGTTGAAGTGACGGTGAGTTGATACTTGGCTTTGGCAAGTTCTATTATTTATGCCCATAGTTAACTCCCCCTAAATCCCTCTCTTAAAAAGAGAGGGACTTTATTACCACTCAAACTTTCTATTATTTTCTGTCAACAAATAAAATACAAAGACTTTATCACTAACAAGTCCTTCCCTTTGTAAGGGAAGGATTAGGATGAGTTTCAGTCTATCAGGAAATACCTGCCTGTCCGGTAGGCAGGATTCCTGATAACTAAGTGAAAAATTTATGGCTGAAGTTGAAGTGACGGTGAGTTGATACTTGGCTTTGGCAAGTTCTATTATTTATGCTCATAGTTAACTCTCCCTAAGTCCCTCTCTTAAAAAGAGAGGGACTTTATTACCACTCAAACTGTCTATTATTTTCTGTCAACAAATAAAATACAAAGACTTTATCACTAACAAGTCCTTCCCTTTGTAAGGGAAGGATTAGGATGAGTTTCAGTCTATCAGGAAATACCTGCCTGTCCGGTAGGCAGGATTCCTGATAACTAAGTGAAAAATTTATGGCTGAGGTTGAAGTACCTTTCAGCTAAATAATTTTATTCAGTTATTTTTTTTAACTCGGCATCGATTTTTTGAGCAAGCTCATCTATTGAGATGCCGATAACTTTAATCTTGGCACTTCGCAATGTGATTTTTGGTGGGTCTCCTTCCTTATTCATATACTTAAACAAGCAATAACCAAGTCTGTTTTTATCATTTGTTACAGGAATAAATTCACTAAAACTTTCAACAACGGAATAGACTTTTTTTCCCAATGAAGTCTTTGGAAATTCAATTGTTCCGGGAGGTGGTAGAGTTGTCATCTCAAATCTTTCTAAATTTTGTATGCTAAATTAATTCCATTTGAGTTAAACTTCAATATTCGTTTCAGGTGTAATCAATATTTACTTATATTTTAAGGCAAATTTTGCATCAAATATGGTTATCGACTATTCAAAAATTAAAAAAATATTAATTATCAGGCTCAGCTCGATTGGTGATATTCTTTTAGCAACACCGTTAATTCGCTCAATTAAGAAGAAGTACCCTGCCACACAAATTGATTTTTTATTAAGGAAAGAATTCACTGAATTAGTAACGAATAATCCTCACCTCTCGAAAATTTATTCTTATAATAGAGATAAATCAGAAAATCAATTATTAGTTGAATCACTCCAAAAAGAAAATTATCAGCTTGTAATTGATTTGCAAAATAACTTCAGATCAAGAAAAATAACAAGAGAATCAGGGTCTCCTGTTCTTAAATTTAAAAAACAAAACTTTAAAAAATTTCTGCTGGTACATTTTAAAATTAATTTACTCAAACACGCAAATAAAATTTCTGAAAGGTATGCGGCTAATGCTCAATTCAAACTTGACAATGACGGGCTTGAATTTTTTACGACTCATCAACCGGATTTAAGTTTGAAAGAAAATTATTCATATATAGGTTTATGTCATGGGTCCAGACATTTTACAAAACGCTGGCTGGTGGAATATTTTATTGAGCTTGGGAAGAAATTGGAGTCTTCCGGATACAAAGTTGTTCTCTTTGGTTCAATGGATGAATCAGAATCTGCGCGTTTAATTTCAGGACAACTTAATAGTGCGATAAATCTTTGTGGTGAGAGTTTATTACAAACAGCAGCTAACCTAAAAATCTGTAAGGCAGTTTATACTAACGATTCTGGTTTAATGCATCTTGCTGCTGCAATGAAAGTCCCGGTTATTGCTTTCTTCGGTTCAACTGTGAGAGAATTCGGTTTTTTTCCGTTTAAAGCAAATAGCATTGAGCTGGAAGTTGAAAATCTTTCATGCAGACCCTGCACACATATTGGGCGGTCGTATTGTCCAAAAGGTCATTTCAAATGTATGAAAGAAATAACACCGGAACTGGCTTATCAGAGTTTAGAAAATCTTTTGGCGGCAAAATGAAAAGATTCTGGCAAATACTGTATAACATTTGTTTTATTCCTTTACTTTATCTCAGTCTGATTGCTATTTCTCTTCTTAACAAGAAAGTTCGTATTGGAATAGCCGGAAGAAAAAGAATTTTTGAGGATCTGATTTTGAACAGATTGAGTTTCAATCCAGCTAAAAAAGTAATCTGGTTTCATTCCTCATCTCTTGGTGAATTTGAACAGGCTAAACCTATAATTGAGAAACTTAAAAAAGAAACTGATGTAAATATTGTGGTGAGTTTCTTTTCTCCGTCCGGATATGAGAACTCAAAAAAATATCCTTATGCAGACATCATAACCTATATGCCTTTTGATTCTAAGTGGAGAGCTAAAAGGTTCATAGACATTGTTTCACCCAATATGGCTGTATTCATGCGTTATGATATCTGGCCAAATCACGTATGGACATTGAAGGAAAAGAAAATTCCCTGTTTGCTCGTGGATGCAACAATGAAGAAAAATTCTGCGCGTAAATTCCCACTTGCAAAATCATTTCATAAATATCTGTTCGAAGATTTTGCAAAAATACTGACAGTATCTTCGGAAGATGCGGATGGTTTCGCCAGCTTTAAATGTAAAAATGTTCAGGTAAAAGTAGTTGGTGATACACGTTTTGACAGAGTTTATAACAGAAGTCTTGCATCAAAGAATAGTAAAATTATAAGGCAGGAAATACTCGGAAATAAAAACGTGCTGGTTGCGGGAAGTACGTGGCAGCAGGATGAAGATGTACTTGTTCCTGTCTTTCTTAAACTTATGAAATACGATAATAATGCAATGATGATAATCGCTCCTCATGAACCTTCACTACTACGTCTTGAAAAATTAGAAAATGAATTTTCAGGTCAAACATCATTCATCAGATTATCACATATAAATAATTATAATGGAGAGAAGATAATAATCGTGGACTCAATCGGAGTCTTATCAATACTTTATAATTATGCTGATGCAGCTTTTATTGGCGGCAGTTTTAAAATTAATGTTCATAACGTACTGGAAGCTGCAGTTTATGGAATTCCCGTTTTGTTCGGTCCTAAAATTGAAAATTCACAGGAAGCGAAAAACCTGGTTGATGCCGGTGGAGGATTTTTAATAAATAATAAAATGGAATTTTACCGTGAACTGCGAAAATTATTTACAAATGAACAGTTGTTAAAAAAATACGGACAAAATTCTCTCGAATTTGTTAACAAACATCTTGGCGCTACTGACAGAATTATAAAAGAAATTTTTGGAAGATGAATATCTTATAAATACTTTTCTTTCAGTAATTTCATATGGTGTTTTTCGTGACCAGCGATCATATATAGTATTGCAAGAACAGTAACTGATGTTTCGTTTGCAAATCCTCTTCTTTTAAACATCGATGGTGTAAAACTTCTGAACATTAAAATATTCGATTCACGGAGTAATCTGAAATCATAATTTAGTTCAAAAAGTTCACGGCTATTGAAGTTCCCTTCTTTCACATAATCATCTTGTTCAAAACCAGGTAAAGATTTCTTTTCTCCTCTTGCAATACACAAAGCGCGGTATGCAAATACTCTTTCAGTATCAAGCAAATGACCGATAACTTCTTTTACTGTCCATTTTCCATCAGCATAACGAAAATTACCTTTGTGTTCAGAGAATGAATTTAAAATTTCCTGAGTTCGTTTGCTTTGTTCGTTTAGTATTTTTAGAATATCATCGCCTTCAATAAGTGTAATGTATTTTTCATAATAAGGTGCGTAATCTCCCGGCTCTGGTCTCACATTCCCTCCAAATAATTTTTATTTCCAGATTTTAATTTCAAATATTCCTTCTGATGTTGCAACTGCACGCATCATACTTCCTGTATTAAATGCAAAGTTATAATTATAATCTTTATCCACGCAAATTATTCCGCCTGAACCTTCGGGCAGAATTTTGAAGATAACTTCTTCGGCAGCTTGCTCAAGCGTATAATTATTGTACTCCATTAAGATTGAAACTTTCAAGCAAGCTGCATTTTTAATAAACAATTCACCGATGCCTGTCGCAGAAACACCACAGGTATTATTATTAGCGTAAGTACCTGCATTAATAATTGGTGAATCACCAACTCTACCAGGCATTTTACCTGTTCTTCCACCGGTTGAAGTTCCTGCTGCAATATTTCCATATTGATCAATTGCTACACAGCCGACTGTTCCCTTCGTTTTCTCTTTCATCTTCATCAGTTCTTCATATCTTTCATAAACAAAAAAATAAGATGGGTCAACAATTTCAACTCCAAGCTGTTTTCCCAATTCATCAGCACCTTTTCCCGCGAAAAGAACATGTTGAGTTTTTTCTTTTACCAATCTTGCAAGTGAAATAGGATTTTTGATTATTGTTACTCCGGCAACTGCACCCGATGAAAGATCTCTTCCATCCATAATTGATGCATCGAGTTCATTCTTTCCTTCTGAAGTGAAAACTGCTCCTCTTCCGGCATTGAATAATGAATCATCTTCTAAAAATCTTATTACCTGTTCAACTGCATCGAGACTGCTTCCACCTTTTTCAAGAATTTGTTTTCCTATTTTCAGAGCTTCGGTCAACGAATTTATATAAAGCTGTTTTTCTGATTCAGGCACATTTGAATCCATCGAACCTGCACCACCGTGAATTACAATAGTGTATTTTCCGTTCAACTGCTGAGCAGTACCGCTAACCGGGAGTAAGATTAAGTTTAAGAGTAAGAGTAAGAATGAAGAAACTTTATTTTGTGTGAAGATTTTCATAAAAATTTAGATTAATTTTATTAACGTATAGAAATTATAAAATATTTTGTGAATAACCAGTTCTTTCCATATTTATTTGGTTAGAAATAATAGATATTTATCAGAAATATTTTTGCTTTTGATAACACTATATCGTCCCTGCTTGCAGCAGGCAAGCCTGACGAGACTTTGAAAATCTGTTATCATAAATATTGATAGAAGTATTTAATCCCTTACGGGATTATGTTGATAGCAAGCACTTATCATAAAAATGTTGTCCCGATAGGGACAAAATAAACATAGAAAATAAAACGGCATTATAGCCAAGTCCCGGAGGGACGAAATAGAAAAATTTTATTAGGTAAATATCTGAATAACATAATAATCTTTCCAGTAATTTTCCTTTTTCTAAATAGTTCGCCAAAACTGCAAGCGGAGAAATCTATCTGGAAATGCTGTGGGTTTTCAGTTGAATCGGCGAATGAATTTTTTCAAGATGATTCGCTGATTACTATTTATCTGATTAAACAAAACTGGCATACTGCAATTGTTTTTCATACTGAAGACATAGATTCAACAATCCTTCCCGAAGTAAAATATTTCAAAGGAGCAGAACTTATTGATATCGGCTGGGGTGATGAAGCTTTCTATCAGAATCCTGACTTTGATTGGGAACTTGCTTATCAGGCATTGTTCTATCCAACACCAAGCACTTTACGAATGGAAGGTATTTACATTTCGATGATTGAATATTTTAATATTTCTGAGATTGTTGTGGAACTAAAAATTAACAATGAACAATTAAAAATTATTTTGGAATATATTTCTGAAACTATTTGGAGAGACAATGAAGGAAATATTAAAATTTTAAGTACCCAATATTTAAACAGAGTTTACTTCTTCAAAGCAAACGGAGATTATCATTTATTCAACACTTGCAACACCTGGCTTGCAAGAGGTTTGAAGAAAGCAGGATTTGAAATTGAAGATGATATTGTTTTAACTGAACAACTCTTTAATGAAGCAGAAAAATTCGGGGATGTTGTTAAATCAGAATGAAAAAGAATCCGAATTATTTAATTAAGCAACATTATTTGCTATTCAATTTTACCATTTAAAATTTCCGAAGATAATTTTTCAGCTTTATAAAGATCACGAATCGCTTCAATCATCCCTTCTGCACTCAAGCTGACTGTCCGGTTTTTTTCTGTGGTATAAATATATCTTCCGGCATGACTTTCCATATTTCCATCGAACGCAAGTCCGACAACTTCCGCATCTTTATTTATAACAGGACTTCCCGAATTTCCACCGATGATATCACAAGTGCTTATGAAGTCCAATGTTGTAGAAAGATCAAATTCTTCAGGCAAATTTTCCCAGTAGTCCGGAAGATTAAATGGAAATTTTTTATTGAAGGAATAATACTTATCGAGCGAACCGTAAAAAGTTGTTTTGATTGGAGCTATTGTACCATTATACTCATAACCTTTAATTATTCCGTCAGAAATTCTTAAAGTACCAGTTGCATCCGGTGGAATGGTATCACCGTAAACTTCATATAATGCTTCTCCAAGCAGTTGATTGTTGATCACATCTGAGTCATCAAGTCTTTTATCAATTGATTGCAATTCATTAATACGATCGCGTGTCGCTGCAATAAACCTGATGAAAGGATCATTTGAATTCAGTATTGACTCCGGAGAGGATTTTGCCAATGCGATTACATTTTCTTTCGTGGTAATTTTTGATTTTGCGAGAATCATTTCGGCGGATGTTTTAACATCATTACTTAATAACAAAATCTGAGCAATTTCATTTTCAGGCGGAAGATTATTTTTTACAACACTCAGATTGACTAAAAGTTTCTTGTCTTCCACTTTTTTATCAAAAGATGAAGGAAAAATAAAATCTATCAAACTGTCTATTTTTCCACTCTTGTAAGCTTCTTCTCTTTTTTCATCGGGCAGCTTTAATTGTTCAGCAAGTTTTAACAAATCTTTTGCGATGAAAAAATATTTTGGTGAATAAGTTGAACTGATAGAAAGTGCAAATTTTTCATTTGCTATTTTAGATGCAGCTTTTCTGTTTTCAGCAATCTGTTCCCAAATCCTTCCATATTTTTTATTTAATTCCGGATCAGAATGAACTGCATTCTTAAATTTATTTTCAAAATCTTTTTTCCTTGCCATAAAAAACGGATCTTGAAGTGCGAGATAAGTTGATTCATAAACTTTCAATCCATTACCAACATTGAAAAGAGTTGCAACCAGTTTCATATCTTCTGCATTTGATTGCATAACTAAGTCATAATAGATTTTATATAACTCTTTCCACATCGGAGTTTGTAATCCGAAACGGTAATCTCTAAGAAATTCCAGTTGAGCGATTGTATAAAGTCTGTTTGTACTGCCAGGGTTTCCAACAACAAACACTGATTGATCTTCATAAACTGGTTCTGTATTGAAATTGAAATAATATTCAGTCTTTATCGGTTTATTATTTTCATAAGCACGGAGAAAAGCACAATCAAGTCCGTATCGTGGATAAGTAAAATTATCATAATCGCCACCAAGCTTTGATACAATCAGCTCAGGAACAAAAACCAATCTGATATCTGTGTATTTTTTATAACCATACAAAGAATATTTTCCGCCATAGTACAAAGAGATAACTTCATAGCTTAATTCAGGATTTAAATTGAAATATTTCGTTTTGATTTCTTCAATCTTCTGATTTTTTATTGCGACTTTTTCTGAATCTGAATTAACTTTGTTCATTGCACGCTTAATTTCTTCAGTAACATCTTCAATCATCATTAACTGACGAACAAATAATCCTGGTATCTTCAATTCGTCTTTCTGATTCTCAGCATAAAATTTATACTTCAGCAAATCCAGATTATCCGTGCTTAAATCCCGGAGAATTCCTCTTATACAATGATGATTGGTCATAATTAATCCATCTTCTGAAATAAATGAAGCAGAACATCCGCTGCCAAATTTCAGTGCTGATTTCTGAACTTTGTTAAGCCATTCTTCGCTCGGTCGGAAACCATACGTTTCCTCAAAATAATCTAATGGTGGATTTTCAAAAGTCCACATTTTACCCATATCAAATTTCTGTGCTTTGACTGTGTCGAAATCAATCCCATAGTAATACGATTGAGGAAGCATTGAAACTCGTAACGAAGCAAGCAGGAATAAAACAAATAGATATTTCCGTTTCATATTATTCTTTCAGATTTTAAGAATGGAATATTAAATTAAAATTATATTGTATGTCCAAAATAATTAAAAATATTTTTCTAATGTACCATGAAAAGAAAAGTTTACAGAATAAATAAAGCAGGGTCTATCAAAAATCTAAAATTGTTTGAAGAAACACTTCCTGATCCTTCGAATGATGAATTGACTATTGAAGTTAAGGCGATTGGTTTGAACTTTGCAGATTTGTTTTCAATTCAGGGATTGTATAGTGCAACTCCAAAAGGCAGTTTTATCCCTGGGCTTGAATATTCCGGATTAGTTGTGAACAAAGGAAAAAATGTAACTGAATACAATATCGGTGATAAAATTATGGGTGCAATCAGATTTGGTTCATATACAACTCACTTAAATATTGATAAAAAATATATTCTGCCACTGCCTGCTGATTACAGCTTTGAAGAAGGTTCTGCGATGGTTGTTCAACCATTAACGGCGTATTATTCATTATTTGAACTTGGAAATTTAAAACCAAATCATACTGTACTTATTCACAGTGCTGCTGGAGGAGTTGGAATTTATGCAAACAGGATTGCTAAACAATTTGGTGCTTATACGATAGGCACAATTGGGTCGGAGTCAAAAAGAAAGGTTTTAATTAATGAAGGATATGATGAAGTAATCGTAAGGAATGAAAACTTTGACAGACAATTAAAAATAACTCTTGGAGAAAGAAAACTTAATCTTGTGCTGGAATCAATTGGTGGAAAAATATTTGAAGCAAGTTTTAAATCTCTTGCACCTTCGGGAAGAATAATTATTTATGGCTCAGCAAATTTTATGAGCCGGAATTCACGACCAAATTATTTAAATGTCATTTACAAGTATCTGACTCGACCAAAAGTTGATCCGTTATCACTATCAGACAAAAACCGTTCGGTTATGGGATTTAATCTTATTTATTTATGGGATCATCCGGAGGAACTGAGAGAAATGCTTATTAAAATAATTGATATGAAACTGGAGAAGCCGCACATCGGGGAAGTTTTTTCATTTGATAATTTAATTAATGCTTTGAAATATTTTCAGACCGGGAAAAGCATCGGGAAAGTTGTCGTTAAAACTTAGTGCGACTAAGTGCTCTTAGTGTCTTAGTGGTAGAAAAATACTTTTACCACTGAGACACCTAGTACACTAAGATTCACTTAGAATGTGAGGAACCATTCAAATACGTTTTCAAATATTTACCTGTCCACGAATTTTCAACTTCAATAATTTCTTCCGGCGTTCCGATTGCAACAACTTCTCCACCTTTTTCTCCTGCTTCGGGACCGAGATCAATTATGTAATCAGCACATTTGATAACATCAAGATTGTGTTCAATAATTACAACCGAATTTCCTCTTTCAACAAGCATATTAAAGCAATTCAGTAATTTCGAGATATCATCGAAGTGAAGTCCGGTTGTAGGTTCATCAAAGATGAAAAGTGTATGATTATTTCCTCGACTTGCTGCAAGATGTGATGCAAGTTTTACTCTCTGTGCCTCGCCACCGGAAAGTGTATTTGATGGTTGACCAAGTTTGATATAACCTAATCCAACATCAGAAAGAACCTGTAAAATATTTTCAATTTTTTTATGATCTTTGAAAAATGTTAATGCTTCATCAACTGTCATTTCTAGAACATCAACAAGATTTTTCCCGTGATAAGTAATTTCTCTTGTTTCTTTTTTGAATCTGGTTCCTTCACAATCATCGCATGTTAAATAAAGATCGGCAAGAAATTGCATTTCAACTTTAATAAATCCATCGCCCTGACAAGTTTCGCATCTTCCACCGGGTACATTGAAAGAAAAATATCCAGGTTTGTATCCACGAGCTTTTGCCTGATGAGTCGAAGCAAAAAGTTCTCTTATCAACTCAAATGCTTTTACATAACTGATTGGATTTGATCGTGGTGATTTACCAATTGGTGATTGATCAACTATTTCAATTCCATCTATATATTTTGCACCGAGAATGTCATCAAACTTTCCGATATGCGATGGAGCCATTCCAAAATACTTTGCTATTCCAGCATAGAGAACATCGTGTATTAACGTGCTCTTTCCGGAACCGCTTACTCCTGTAATCACAACAAATTTGTTAAGAGGAATTTCAAGCGAAATATTTTTTAAATTGTTTTCTCTTGCTCCGATAATCTGAATGCTTTTTGTATTTCTGGTATTTCGCTTTTTGGGCAGAGGGATTTTTATTTTTCCAGAAAGATATTTACCAGTCAGTGAAGTTTCTTTTTTCAATACATCGTCAACGGTTCCACTTGCAATAATTTCTCCACCATTTGTTCCTGCTCTCGGTCCCATATCAAATATCATATCAGCATTCTGCATCATCTCAGGATCATGTTCAACAACCAGAACTGTGTTTCCAATATCACGAAGATTTTTAAGTAACTGAATTAACCTGTTATTATCTCTTGGATGAAGTCCGATAGTCGGTTCATCAAGAACATAAAGAGTACCAACCAAAGATGAACCAAGTGATGTAGCCAGATTTATTCTTTGTGTTTCTCCACCTGAAAGTGTACTACTCAAACGATCCATCGTCAAATAACCAATACCAACATCGTTCAAAAATTTTAATCTCTTTATTATCTCTTTTAAAATTCTGTCACCAATAAGCAGATCATATTCGGAAAGTTTCAGTTGTTCAAAAAACTTTAGTGAATGTTCAATCGGCAGAGCAACAACGTCGTAAATAGATTTGCCGGTTATCTTCACCTGCAAAGCTTCTCTTCTCAAACGTGATCCTTTACAAGCACTGCAAAGTGTATATCCTCTGAAACGACTTAGCATAACCCGGACGTGCATCTTGTATGTTTTCTGTTCCAGCTTTTCGAAGAAACCGTCAATTCCCAAATATGTTCCGAAACCTTTTTTAACCAGCTCAACCTGGTTTTCAGTTAGTTGTTTGAAAGGTATGTGAAGTGGAATTTTAAACGGTTTTGCATTCTGAACTAAGTCACGAAGAAACGAACTATACTTTGCACCACGGAATGGTGCAATTGCTCCATCCATTATGCTTAGATTCGGATCAGGAATTACAAGATTCATATCAATACCAATTGTCTTGCTGAATCCCTGACAAACGGGACAAGCACCAAACGGATTGTTGAAAGAGAAAAATCTCGGTTCAGGTTCTTCGTATCTGATTCCGCAGCATTCATAATATTTGTTGAACTCTTTCTCTTCTCCCGTTTCTGCATTGATGATGATAAGTCTGTTCTCACCTTCTTTAAATGTTACTTCAATCGAATCAGATAATTTTTCCCGGACTTTTCCTTTCTCTGCTTTGAATCTTTCAATAATGACACGAATATTTTTTGCACCTTTGGAAGAAAATTTCTGTTCGTTCAGATCAATTAATTTTTTGCCTGCCTGTCCGGCAGGCAGGTTTAAATAAATCCTGAAGAAACCACGTTTCTTTAGAAGATCAATTTCTTCTTTTAGTGTATGACCTTCGTGCTGATGAAGTGGAAAGCCAAGATAAAATTTTGTTCCATCGTTTTGTGATTCTAACCATTCAACAACTGTTGTTGTAGTTGCTCTTGTGACTTCTTTTCCGCATTGAAAGCAGATGGTCTTTCCTATTCTTGCAAAGAGAAGACGAAGATAATCGTAAACTTCTGTTGTTGTTCCGACAGTCGAACGTGAATTTCTTGCAACCGTTTTCTGTTCGATTGCAACTGCCGGAGAAATTCCCTGTATGAAATCAACATCAGGTTTGTTCATTCTTTCCAAAAACTGCCGTGCATACGAAGAAAGACTTTCGACATATCTTCTCTGTCCTTCTGCATAGATTGTATCGAAGACGAGAGAAGACTTTCCGCTACCACTTACACCAGTAAACACAACCAGCTTATTTCTCGGAATCTCAAAGCTGAGATTTTTCAGGTTGTGCTCGCGTGCACCTTTAACGATTATTCGTTTATTATTTATCGATGACTTGTTGTTATTCATTTTAAATATTTGAGTGGTAGCCGCAACTTTCAAGTTGCGCAAAACATTTAATTCCGCAAGCTAAAGCTTGCGTCTACCATAATTAGTTTTTTAATCCAGCCTATTAATTTAAGAATTTATCGGATACAGGATAGGGGGAAATGTGAGTGCAAACAAAGCAGAGATGACATCTTCTTATATCGAAGCCAGCGCTCAGAAAGATGTCATCTCTTAAATTGGTACGAATAAAATATAATTATTTGTTTGTTTTATTAAACTCATCGAGAGCCATTCTCTCAAGTTCGCTTTTCATTTCTTTTGGGAGTGTAACGGTTTCATAATATTTGCCGTCTTTGCCTTTTTGATCGGGTGAAGAAAGAAAAAGTCCATTTGAACCGTTGATGAGTCTGAATCCTTTAATCACAATTCCATCACCAGTTTGAATGTCGAAGAATGCAGCGGTTTTTCCGCTTCCATCAGATTTTAAGGGATTCATTCTTATGATTTTCATTTAGCCTCCTTGAATGGTTATTAAAAATTTTATAAACAATTTATAACATTTGCCGCAGGATGTCAACTTTAAACTTATTCGATATAAAAAAATCTCTGAGATTTTTATTTAGTGGAAGATTCGAGCAATTTAAGTTCATCTATTTTTTTGTTCAATAATTCAATTTTTTCATCCAGTTCTTTTGTCTTTCGGTCAATTTCTTTCTCATATCCAGAAGCATCCCAGTAACCTCTTTCCTCAAAATAACTCTTAAATAGCCAGTTGTGCTTTAATGCTTCCATATTTTCGGACAAACTAGTGGCTGCAATTTTAGATTCCTCCGATATTTCTTTCAAATTGATGATGAGCGTTTGCAGATTTGAATCAGCACTTGTTCCTTCAACAAGAAGTGAACCTATAACACCTTTACCTTGTGAAGTGTTTGATAACAATGTATCTAAACTCATCACTACATTATTTATATTCTCCACTGCCGAGCTAACAGAAACACCCAAAGATTTGTACTGTTGTGTAATAATATTCAACTCGGCTGTTATAGAATTAAGACTTTTACCAGCAGATATTGTTAGATCAGTAGCGGCGTTATAAAGTGCTTCATCTCTAAACAATTTACCTATACTACCCTCGCCTTGATTAATTCGGGAAATAATATCAGCAAGATCGCGGGTCATTTCTTTTGTATAACCTATAATTCCCTGAGTTTCTTCAATTATATCTGCAAAACTTACGGGTTCTTTTGCCAGAATAGTTCCACCATCTTTTATTGGTTCGTCGCCGCCTTCACCTACTCTAAGAGATACAAATTTATTTCCGACTAATCCTTCAGTCTGAATTTCAGCTTGAGTGGAAACAGTTATGAAATGTCTGATCTCATCGAGCAGTCTCATTTTTACTTCGATCATACTGACAGTATCGCCAACTACTTTAATATCCTGCACAGCACCTGCATCAATACCGCTTAACTTAACAGGAGCACCGTTACGCAGTCCTTCAATATTCCGAAAGTATGCCTTAACTGTAAAAGTAGGTTTAAAAAGTGCTTCTTTGTTGCCAAGCATAAAAATCCCGATAACAAGTAATGCGCTTCCAATAAAAATAAAGATGCCAAGCTTAGCGCCTGATAATCCACTTTTCATTTCAAACTCCCGTTATGTTCGAATATTTTATCACTAAAAAAGTTTTTGAGTAATGGTTCTTCAGAATTAACAAGTTCGCTTATACTTCCTTCCTTGACAATTTTTCCGCTATCAAGAACAATGGCTCGGTCTGCAATAATTTTTGCACAAAGCAAGTCATGAGTAACAACTATAGAAGTCATTTTCAATCTGTGCTGCAAATCATTTATCAGGACACTGATCTCTTTAGCAGTTATAGGATCAAGTCCGGTCGTCGGTTCGTCATAAAACATCAACTTTGGTTTTGTTATTATTGATCTCGCCAAACCGATTCTCTTCCTCATTCCGCCTGAAAGTTCTGAAGGCATTTTATCAATAGCTTCAAGCAAAGATACTGCATCAAGCACAAAGTGAACTCTCTCATCAATTTCTTTTTGCTCCAAATCGAAATTCCGGATAAGAGGGAATTCAAGATTCTCTCTTACGCTCATTGAATCATACAAAGCAGCACCCTGAAAAAGGAATCCAATATTTTTCCTCAGCTCATTCAACTCAGTAATATCCAGCTCCAAAACATTTTTATTATGGATGATAATACTTCCGGATTCCGGTTCCATTAATCTTATCATACATTTAAGCAAAACACTTTTACCAGAGCCGCTTCTTCCGAAAATAATCATGTTCTCAGCTTCGATAACATTAAAAGAGATGCCATCTAAAACGATGTTGCCGTTAAATGATTTATGTAAATCTTTTACTTCAACCATTATTTTACCACCGGCCAGATCCACAATGACAATTTTACGAGAACCATATCAAAAATTAAAATCAATAGTGATGAAACAACAACAGCGCTTGTTGATGCTTTCCCAACTCCTTCAGTGCCATTTGTTGTTGTATAGCCTTTATAACAACCAACAAGCCCAACTATAAAACCAAACACAAAAGTTTTACTAACGCCCGGGATTGCATCACCAAATTCAACTGCATATATCACTCTATCCATATAATATGCCCACGTCATATTCTGAACAAGAACTACCGCTATATAAGCACCGATGAGTGATATGAAAATAACATATACAGTCAGAATAGGAAGAATAAATGTTGTTGCAAATATTCTTGTTACTACAAGATACCTGAATGGATTTACACCTGAAACTTCCATTGCATCAATCTGTTCGGTAACACGCATTGAACCAAGTTCGGCACCAATTCCGGAACTAACTCTTCCTGCAAATATCAACGCGCAAATAACCGGACCAAGTTCGCGAACGATTGATATTCCAACCGAACCGGGAAGAAAAGCTTCAGCACCAAATCTTTTAAGTACCGGACTTAACTGCATTGCAATAACCAGCCCGATAATGAAACCGGTAACTCCAACTATTGGAAGTGTTTTCATTCCAAGTTCGATCATATGTTTTCTGATCTGATCGGTTTCGTATGGCGGACGGAAAACTTCTTTCATAAATCTCACAGAGAATGAACCAAGTCCCCCGATCATTGTGAAAAAATCTGTGAGTCGGTTTTCTGTTGTTGTTAGGAATTTATCGTTTGTAAAAAGAGTTTTCAATTCTGATACATCAAATATTGTTTAATAATATTCAAAAATATGGAAAATGAATGTGAATATAAATCAAATGAAGTGAGGAAAGAATTCTATTTAACGATATCTTTAATAATGTAACAGCAGCTTTATTTAGGATTGTCAGAAAGCATTTTCATAATGATTGACAACTGGATTATTCAGATCTTCAAATAAGATTGCAAATACATCAAACCTGCAATCAATTTCTGTAATTCCTTTATCATAGAGATATAGATCAGCAAGTTTTCTTATTTGCTTTTGTTTGTTCTTTGTTATTGAATATTCCGGCTGCCCAAATTCAAGATTTTGTCTTGCTTTTACTTCAACAAATACGGTAAAATTATTTTTCGGATCAACGGCAATGATGTCTATTTCTCCATGACTAAAACGATAATTTCTCTCAATGATCTTATAACCACTATCAGACAAAATTTTAGCAGCGAGATCTTCTCCCCTTTTTGCAAGTTCTTTTTTATCGAGATTCATTTCTCAGTGATTATGTTAGATTTTTCATCAAAGTTTATTTCTTCCTGCTCGATAAGAATTTTTTTCAAGAAGGTTTTCCGGTGCAACGGACTTGGTCCTATCTTTTTAATTATATCTCTGTGTTGTTTTGTCGGATAGCCTTTATTCCGTTCCCATAAATATTCAGGATAATCTTTTGCTAAATTTTTCATTAACCTGTCACGGGTAACTTTTGCGAGAATAGAAGCAGCCGCAATCGAAAAAGATAAAGAATCACCTTTAACAATTGGTATCACTGGAATATCCGAATGAAATGCTCTGTTACCATCTACGAGGATTAAATCAGGTTCAATTACTAAATCATTCACAGCATTCTTCATTGCTAACAGACTTGCATTGAGTATGTTTATTTCATCAATAACAAAGTGATCGATTATCGAAACCGAATAAGCCAAAGCTTTCGAAATAATTTTTTCAAATAATTTTTCTCTTTGTTTTTCAGTCAACTGCTTCGAATCATTAACATCTTTTATAACTGTATTTTTGTTAAAGATAACAGCAGCAGCTACAACCGGGCCAGCAAGCGGACCTCGTCCGGCTTCATCAACACCTGCAATATATTTTATTTCTTTGCTGAAATATTTTTTATCGAATGCTTTCAACTGATTTCTTTTCCTTAAACACCAAGATAAATTGCAAACAGACCAATTACCATACTTATCTTTAAAAGGTTGCTGACTTTCCTCAAATTTTTTACGGATTGATCTTGAAACAAAATTTTCAGGCAATAGATAATTAAAGAATTCACAAATACCATTACGATAACAAAGTATTCAATTTTGTAAATCTTAGTGATGAACGGATAAAGCGTAAAAAGAATCAGAATGAAAGACAGAATCAGGATTAAATATTTTGATTTCTGATATCCAAATGCAATGGGAAAAGTTTTTATTCCAACTTTTTTATCACCGTCAATATCTTCCATATCTTTTACAATTTCTCTAATTAGATTAATTAAAAAAGCGAATACAGCCGGTATTATTGCTGCAGCCGGATTATCAACCACAACTCCTCCAAAAATAAAAACTAATCCTGCAAGTAATGCGATGGTGAAATTTCCAAGTATCGGAATTCGTTTTAATATTTTGGAGTAAATAATTAATAACAGAATTGAAAACAGAACGATGATTGATGCAATCGAATCAAGAAAAAATGAACAGCCAACTGCTATTGCTGTGTAGAAAAAGTAAAGAATATATGCTTCATTTGATTTTATTTTTCCGGAAGGTAGTGGTCGATCAGGTCTGTTGATTTTATCTATCTCAATATCGGTGATGTCGTTATAAATATTTCCCGAAGCCAGCACTATTGCTGCAACAAAAGCCGCTAAGAATATTTTCTGATTAGGCAGTGTACCTTGCGAGCAAATAATTGAAGCAACAATTACTGAAATGAAAGTAATTATAAAGTTAACCGGTCGGCAGAGTTTTACGAGTGTTGTAAGTTTTTCTGTCAAATCTTATTAAAGTGTTGATGAAAGATTTATCGAAAATTACGAAAAGAATAGGAGATTGTTCTGATTTTCATTCTGAACTTATCATCTGTCATCCTGAATTTATTTCAGGATCTGATTCATTAAATATTAATTTAAATCATAAGCTGAAACAGGTTCAGCTAGACAACGCATACATTAAATTATTCCTGGTCAAAAGCAGTTTTTCGAGTAGTCCTATGAGTGGAAGATTCATAATTCAAACAACCTTTCTATTCTAATCCAACTTTTAGGATTACGTAGATTGTTCATTTTGTTTCTTCTCTTCTTTCGGTTTATCATTTCTTTCAAAAGAGAGCGCACCCGAAGGACAGTTGTCAACTATTTTAATAATTTCTTCAGTTGAACCACCAGACATATCTATCCATGGTCTTCTCTTTGGATTAAATATTGCAAGTGATGCTTTCCAGCATTTTGTTGAATGAATACAAACATCCGGTTTCCAGATTACTGTTATTTCTTCATTCAAATATTTATAAAGTTTTTCTGGCACTTTTACTTCATGAATTTATTGTAAAAAATAATCAAAACTCATTTACAATTCCAAAATGTATTTTGCCTTCGCTGAAAGTTTCACCCTCTGCGAGAGCAAAACTTACACCGAGTAATCCAATTGCAGTTTCAAGAGTAATTCCAAGACCATATCCGAAAATATAATCTTCCTGCTGCAAGATTCCCCGCTCAAGATCTGCATCCAGAAAATAATAACCTGCATCAAGAAAAAGAAAAGCATAAGATCTTTGTGTCATCATTAATCTGTATTCAAGATTTGACCAGGCAATTCTGGATGCTAAAAATTGTTCTTCCCTGTAACCTCTCACAGTTCTTGTCCCGCCAAAACGCCAGAGATCGCTTTGTTCAAAGAAAGGACCGTTGAGTTCCTTACCGTTTACACTAAGCGCTAATACATTACGGGAAAAGATTTCATAAAAGGCTCCAAATCCGATTGTAATTCTCTGTAAATTAATATTCGTTTCGGTTTTGGGAGTGACATATTCTGCCGGACCATTAATATCTTTATTGCTAAAGGAGTAACCTGTTTCAAAAAGAAACCCGCTTGTAGAAGCAATTGGATCGTTTCTGAAATCAATTCTCAGTCCAAGTCCTGTTGTGAGTGATGAAGAATTATAAACAGTAAATACCGGTACATGTCGTTCTGTTGGAATTATTTCTTCCGTTGAAATAAAAGCAGACGCAGAAATATCTTCGGTTGCGAGAAACTCAAGTGCGCCGCCGATCCTTCTTTGAACATAGGTTGAATCCTGAATTCTCTGGAATAACTCTGCATTTACATTGAATGGATATCCAAATAACCACGGTTCTAAATACTTTAGCTCAAGTTCCTGATTTGATCGTGTTGGTTTCTGCCATCTGATAGCAGCGGCTCTTCCGGTTCCGAAAATGTTTCTGAGAGTAACATTTACAAGTCCGGTAACGTAACCTGTTTCATCTTTTGTTGCAGGCGGAACATAACCGATAATACCATCAAAGTTATTGGTATTTCTTTCTCTTACATTTATCTGAAGAACTCCGTTATTCTGTGAGTCAATGTAAAACTGAGGTGTTGGGACCGGATCAAAGTAACGAAGCTTATTCAAACGTCTCGGCAGGTTCTCAATTTTTTGCTGTGAATATTCCTCACCGGAATCCATTCTCAATTCTCTTATGATTACATAATCTTTAGTTGAAGTATTTCCGGTCACTTCTATCTTATCAATTTTACTTTTTCGTCCCTCTTCAAAAGTAATATTAAGATCTGCGTAATGTTCTTTACTTATGGAATCATCATAAAAATAAACGGATTGGATTTTTACGGAAGCAAAAGGAAATCCACGATTTTCAGAATTTGTGAGAAGATTGCCTATACTCGCTTCAATTTCAAATCTATCAAAGATCTCCCCTCTTAAATATTCCAGCGATGATTTAAAATCAGTTATATCAATTGAATCATCCGAGCTTATCTCAATATTTTTAATAAGTGTGGGATTTCCTTCGTCAACATTTATAAACAGGTCAACTTTTTGTGAATCAACTGAAAATTCAAAATTCGATCCATCAAAAGAAAAATTAAAATAACCGTTTGAAATAAGACCAACAGATATATGCGACAGAGACGAATCAATAATACCGGGAAAATAATTTTGCCCTTCGTTTAGACCAGCCCAGCTTAAAATTTCTGTATCACTGAAAATTTCATTCCTGTTGATTTCTATTTTATCAATCTTTTGAGCAAATAAAACAGAAGCACCAATTAAGAAAAATAATAAAATATTTTTTTTAAGGTGTATCATTCAAATGATTAAGAGTCTTTCCAATTGGTTCCGGCAGAATTTTTTCAGCGAGCTTTTGTGCATCGGCTAATTCAACTTCACAAACTTCAAAAGATTTTGCATTTAATGTCCCGAGTGCTGTTGCGAATTTTAATTGCTGTTCAAATGTAAGCTTGTTGTGCCAGGCGTAAACAATTCCTGACACGAATGCATCTCCGCTTCCCGTAGAATCTACTGACCTAATTTCAGGAGGAATTACTTTATAATGAAAGTCAAAATTGGAAGCATATAATGGGTTCTCAGCGTTAGTAATAAAAGCTTGTTTTATTCCTTTTTCATAAATCGATTGAAGAAAATCAAGATAATTCTGCGCCTGATTGAAATCGTATTTAATTGAAGTTTTCAATTCATCAATATTATTATGCAAAATTGTTGGTGACGCATCAAAGCAGCTTGCGAGATGTTCACCATAAGTATCGCAAACGGAAATCTTATCAAGCTTATTTGCAATCTTAATTCCTTCAAATATTATTTTATCAGTTTCATCGCATGGTGAACTACCCGAGAAAACAACCATCTCACAGGCAGCAATTGCTTTCTCCATCTTCAAAATAAAATCCGAAACTTCTTTGGAAGATATAATCGCTTCGGTTCCAAAGAAAGAATAAATTTTTTCTTCAGACTCGTTAATGATTATTGCAGCATCTCTTGTCTCTGCTTTTATTACAACTTCTGAAAAATTAATTTTTTCTGAACGAAGAGATTCCCTGAATACTTTTCCGTTATTACCTCCGAGAAAAAGCATCGCAATATTTTTTATACCAAGCTTATTGAGCTGTCTGTTAACATTTACGCCTTTGCCTCCTGCCTTAATTATAAGCTTGCCTTGCCTGTTAACTTTTGACAAATCAACTTTCGAATAGTAATATCTTCTTTCAAGAAGAGGGTTGAGTGTGATGGTAAGTATCATTGATTCATAATGTTAAATTGCCGTACTGTTAAATTGCCCGAAAATTATTTTTCATCAAAAACAATTTAACAGTTAAACAATAATTATCCCCTATCAGATAACACTTTCAGGATAAAGGAAATCGAGAGTTATAATAAATTAATATCTGAACCTGTATAAATCACCATAAAGCGGCGTGCTCGGGTCTAATCTGTAATCTCCAAATCCTGAATAATCCATAAAAATAAATTGCTTGTTAAGATTGTAATACTGCCAGACTTCGTAAGGCTTTGCATAATATTCAAATGGATGACGATCGATATTGTCAGGAGCGCCGAGTATAATGAAAACCATTCCTCGATCTGATTTCCATCCATCAAGCGAGTAAGTTGTGAAATTCTGATTAGCATAAGCAACTCTGCTGTAATACTCATTGAATACCGGATTATATTCATCTGCAGGATTTGGATCTTGTTTCTTCCAGAAAGCTACGAATCTTTTAGACTTTTCGATACGCGTTTCTGCATCTCTGATATAAGATAATTCTTCGGGGCTTGCTAAATAGATCATCTGGTCAATTGCTTTATCAAGATCGGTTATATAAACCGGTACACCAACCCATCTGGATGTAAAACTTTTAATTGATGTGTCAATAACTTTTTGTGTTGAATCTTTCAAAGAAACTTTCAAAAGATGTTTCCCGAGATCAAGAACCAGAGAATCCAGATTATGAAAAATCTGATTCTTGCCTGATTTTACTTTGACAATCTGAGATGATGTGTAAACCTGTTGTACACTTTCATTAAATATTTCATAATCAATAGTCAAATTCCGGTTTGTATCGGAGTAAATTTCATAAAACATATCCAATGGATCTCTATCCGAAACAAGATTCCTCGAAACATTTGGAATTATTTTGGATTTTCCATCTACAACATTTTTCCCTGAGATTAACATTATGTCACTTAATGAAGGATACTGATCGAACTGCTTAACAATTACTGTACTTTCTGCGGTATATTCATTTTTTGAATCTTTATCAAGTAGAATTGTCTTAACGGAATATGTCCCCGGTGAAAGTTCGAATGAACGTGAGCCAAGATTGAAATTATCAGGTGAAGTGGTAAGTTCAAAACTGATTGCTATAATTTTTTCATTCCAGATCTTTTCAGTGATCAGTTTACTTTTATCTTCACTGAAAATGGAAACCGTTACTGTGTATGACGCTTCAAAACCCTGACCAGTCTTAACAAACTGAACAGCATTGTAAGGAACTTTGATAAAAAAATCCAGTCTCGTTTTATCATCATTACCTTTAAAAGATATGAAATCCTGGTAATATCTGATTTTATTATCGAGAATTTTGGATTCATCCTCAGTTTGAGCAAAACTCAGAAAAGAGTAAATACATACAAAAGCAAGCAGTAACTTTTTCATTTTAGTAATCCTTATTTTTTCGTTAATCTCGCAAAAAGATCAAATTCATCATAGTCATATATTTTTACGGTATTAAAATCACCTTGAATTATATGATCCCCTTCTGAATCTATTAAAACTTCTCCATCCACCTCAGGTGCATCTCTGTAACTTCTTCCAACAAAAAAATCTCCTTCTTTAGATTCAACTAAAACTTTCAGATCTGTTCCAATTATCTCTTTATTTATTTCAAGAGAAATTTCATGCTGGATTTCCATCAATCTACTTTGACGTTCTTTTTTTACTTCATCCGGAACCGGATCGCCAAGGTCATAGCTGAATGTATTTTCTTCCTGAGAATAAGTAAATGTACCCAGTCTTTCAAATTTATATTCACGAACAAAATCACAAAGTTCCTGAAACTCTTTTTCAGTTTCACCGGGGTATCCAACAATAAAAGTTGTTCTTAAAACTAAATCCGGGATTTCGGATCTTAATCTTGTCAACAATTCTTTCGTCTGTCTGCTTGAAATTCCTCTTCGCATAGATTTTAAGATATTATCAGAAATGTGCTGCAAAGGAATATCAATATATTTACAGACTTTATTATTATTTTTTATTTCAGCGATCAGGTCATCAGGAAATTTTGACGGATATGCATACATAATCCTTATCCATTCAATTCCCTCAACTTTGCTAAGCTCCGATAAAAGATGTGAAATATTTCTTTGATTGTAAATGTCTTTTCCATAGTCGGTAGTATCCTGAGCTATAAGCACTAATTCCTTTGTATTATTTTTTGCGAGGAACTCAGTTTCCGCTACAAGTTCTTCAATGGATTTGGATTTATGAAGACCGCGCATTATTGGTATTGCACAAAATGAACATGGGTGATCGCAGCCTTCTGAGATTTTGAGATAAGCTGTATTTGATGGAGTAGAAAGTATCCTTTCACCAAGAAGATTTTTTTTGAGTTCGCCGCCGAGTTCATTTATAATTTTCTGGTAATCTTCAGTCCCGAAGAATACATCAACTTCCGGAATTTCTTTTTCGAGTTGATCCCTGTAACGTTGAGAGAGACAGCCAGCCACAAATATTCTTTTTGTAATTCCAGAATTTTTGCTCGCAACAGTACTCATTATCGTATTAATTGACTCTTCTTTTGCAGCTTCAATAAATCCGCAGGTATTGATAATAACAGTATCTGCTTCGGAAGGATTTGTTCGAAGGTCAAGATTATTTAGCTGTAATTGTTTCAGTAATCTTTCTGAATCAACTGTGTTCTTAGCGCAGCCTAATGTGATTACACTTACTTTTTCGCGCGTTTTCATTTAAGTTTTAAATAAAAATTTCTCTGTGGAACTCTGTGTTTTCTCAGTGGTTCTCTGTGTAATAAAAAGTGTAACACGGAGTTGCACAAAGAAATCACTAAGAGCCACAGTGACAAAAAATGAATTTTTCAATAATATTTCTTTAAGTTCTTACAGTTAGTTTTAACTTAAATACCTGAGATACAACCAGATTGCAGGTGCACTGAACAATAAGGAATCAAATCTGTCAAAGAAACCACCGTGCCCCGGAATTATTGAAGATGAATCTTTAACGGCTGCATCTCGTTTTAAAAGTGATTCTACCAAATCCCCGATCTGACCGATGGTTCCGATAATAATTCCAATGATTATTACATTCTGCCAGCTAATAAAATTCAGTATAATCACTTTTGCTAAAATCATAGCTCCTGTTGTAAAAATAAAACCAAAAATTGCACCTTCCCAGCTTTTATTTGGACTAACCCGGGGAAACAACTTATGCTTTCCCAAATTTATTCCACCAAAATATGCTGCTGAATCTCCAATCCAGATAGAAGCCAGAATTGAAATTATAAGATATGCACCATTTATATATAAATCTGTATTCGCCGGATAAAATTCCCGCAATGAAATAAGCGCTGCAGCAAAAATCCCGATGTAAAATATTCCCAGGAAAGTTGCACCAAGGTTTAAAATTGCTGAACCTTTATTCCTGAATAGTTCAATAATTAAAAGTAATAATGAACCCAGCAGAATAATAATTTCAAGATTGGTAAAATTTCTAAACTGATTTAATAATAAAAGTATAATTGCAATGAATCCTATGGGGAGATTTACAAATGAACTTTTATTTTTTGCGAGCATACTGAATTCATAAAATGAAAACAGGCTGATTAACATTACAAAGAAGAAGAAGTAATATCCACCAAAGTATGCGCAAGCAAGTATTATAGGAATCGCCAGGATTGATACAACTACTCTTTTAAAATTTTCAGTCACCTTCCGATTCCCCGGATTCTAAATTTTTTCTTACAACATCCTGAATAAATTCTAATGCTTCATGAACATTAGTTTTCTTGACGAATAATTTCACCACTGACAAATCGCCTGGTGCAGGAAAACTTGAATCTTTCTGTGATAGGATAGAAGTGGGAATACCTGCACTTTCAAGATTTTCTTTTAACATATCAACTTCAATAAAATTGAATGAAGTATAAACAAGCACCCAATCATCTTCTGAAAGCTCAGGATATTTTTTTAATTCAGATGCATCAACAAGTGGTGTGTTGCAATCAGGACAAATTGTTATTCCTGGCACATATTCATATTTACAATTAGGACAAACAGCCATTAAATCATCTCCTTTAATTTTTTTTGTTTATAATAATTTCTGATAAAAACAATAATGAAAATGAAAGCTATCAGAAGCAGCATAAAATACAAAATGTTAGTATCGAGCGAAGTTTCGTCTGAAACATTACTTTTAAATAATTCATCATCGCCAATAATGAAATACAACATTACCGCAAAAAAGTTATTAAGAAAATGGAGTATAATTGGTATGATAAGCGACTGGCTCGAGTACGCGGCAAAACCAAGATAGAATCCGATTAATGCTAATGGTATTAACCCATAAGGATTGAAATGATATAATGCAAAGAATATTGCAGTGAGCAATGCTGCTATATGTGGTTTAAATTTGAAACTGAAACTCTTTTGAATATAACCGCGAAACATAACTTCTTCGCAAATTGCAGGGATGATTGAAATGGTTATAATTACAAGGAGAACTTCAATAAAATTATCCGCACGAAGAAGATTACCAAAAGTTTTTTCGATTAATTCATTTAGTGAATCAAACATGAATTTAATCGAGTTAATAAATTCTGAAGATTGTGCCCACTGTTCAATCAGGTAGTTTTGTATGTAAAGATAACTTTGTAATAATGGTGTCAGAATCAAAATTCCCAAAACAAAAAGCAACAGTTCCTTCCAATGAGGTAACCTAATGGAAATAATTTTGGAAATATCACCGTAAATCCACTTACTGAAAAATATTGCAGGAAGAAAAATGAAAAGTAATTGACCAATGATTGTGATAAATCTGATTCCATTGACAGGCGCTGCTTCCAGGTCAAATCCGAAAAGCAACACTGTTAATAGTCCACCCACAAACTGATAAAGAATAAAACCACCAATCAGACCAAGAAATGCAGCAGCAACTGGTGAAATTAGAGGATATGGAGAGTAAGTTTCCGCTAACGGAATTTGTTCTCTTGTTTTTTCAGGTTCAATTTGATTTTGTTGATTGTTGAATTCTGCCAATTTAAACTTTTAATTATCTATAATATTTGTTTTGAACAAAGATAACAAATTAAAGTTTTATTAGTTTAATATTTGGAAGTCCAATATAAAAAAGCCCCGATTTTTTCGGGGCTTTATGAATTAGGAATAATTATTTGAGAAGTATCATCTTCTTCGTATCAACATAATCTTTTGTTTTAAGTTGATAGAAATAGATTCCGCTCGAAACGTTTGAGGCATCCCATCTTACTTCATAGGTACCGGGTCGCTGTTGCGCATTAACTAGGGTTGCGACTTCTCTTCCAAGAATATCGTAGACAATTACTTTTACATCCTGGGCTTTTACAATATCATATTTTATTGTTGTTAGAGGATTGAAGGGATTCGGATAGTTTTGGTACAATTCAAATCTTTCTGGAAGATTAGAGTTAAATGAACTACTTATTTTCCCAAACAGTTTAATTTTTCCATTTGAATTTTCATCAAAGGTAAGTTTCTTATTTAATGAAGAAACCTTACCAAGTCCACTATCGCTTATAAATGAATATTCAATTCCGTTTGCTGGATTTATTTCCCAACTTAATGTAATAGGATAATCATTCGTTAACACATCTATTTCCAAATCAACTTCGCCGCTATCTACCGACACTGCTTTTATAAATTCCCCATAGTTGAATCTTGCATCAAAATCTATTACTGGTAATGGAGGGGGTAAACTTCTATCGACATCGGCAATGGTAGTGTCTATATCTACATTTGCAACATATAAATCCTGAGTTTTTCCATTTGCATCAGTTATTATAAATTTATCCATACTTGCTATGTTAAATTGTTCACTTTCCGGGCATTCATAATTTCTTAAAAGAATTACATTCCCGTCGCTTTCTGCATTTAGCCAGTACCCCCTTCCAGGTTTTAATGAGTCACTGTTTGTTAGATAATTATATCCTCCATCATAAAAGTACATTGAAACAATTAAACCGGGAGGTTTAGTACAAATATTTAGTTTTGGAACTTTATCCGATATTGACCCGATTAAATTCCAACCACTTTTAACAGGAATATTTAATGAATCTAAAATTAGTCCCGTGTGAACAAGTGTTTGTGCTGCTCCGAAATTAACCCAATAACCAGGTCCATTTGCAAGTGTGGTTCTAACAACATATCCTTGACCCGGGATATAACCATAGACTGATGAAATAGCGGTTGGAAAAACAGACGAAGCTGAATAATCGGATAAAATAGCACCAACACTTACCGTTTTCCATCCAGAAGAGATTTTATTTCTTATTATGGCGTGGTTAAGTTTAATTTCATCGATAAGTGTATTTCCATTTCCCAATTTATGTATTCCATTTATTGCAAAGTGAGCTGGTCTTATATAATTCTCATAATATTCGTCAAAGATGTCACCTAAAGAAGCCGCCGGGAGTGTAGTATCATTAAGACTTTGATAATTATTATAACCTACTGATGGAAAGAAATCATTCAACTGTGATTCATCTGAATAATCTGCTTGTTTGAGTCTTATCTTGTCGATTACGATTTCATTTTGAAACCAAAATTCAACATCATTCTGCCAAATAAGCAATGTCCCAGGTTGATTTTGATAGGTCTCTGGTGGTTCAGGTACATATAAATCAAAGCCCTCTCGTTTTCTTACTTCGAATAAATAATGCATATTTCCTGGTGCATCAATGGGATTAATTCTGTAAATCTTGGAACTATCATAATCATATTCTACTATAAAGTTGCTTGTATCATTTGTAATTGTTGTGGGTTCAATCCATTCCTTTTCTATTCTGAAGTAAGGTGCAAGAGTGGCTGAACATTCTCCCTTGCGAAGTGGTCCATTTGCCCAACCTGTACTCATCAAATCAAAATTCCAGGTGTGTGTTGGATTTATTGGAACATCAAAACCTAAATCATAAAAGCCTATGTCCACCCCAAATGAATTTAGATGAAGACCAATATGAGTAAAGGTTTCATCCGGGTTATATATTTCTGATCCCATCTGCTCACTTAAAATATACCATCTGTGATTTGGTAGCGCTCCAATCATATTATAAGTCCCCCTAATGGGATATTGTGCAAATACAACTGCATAGTTATCATAATAATTTGGATCTGTAGAGTCTTCACTTATATAACCCTCGTTTATGGCCTTTTGAATAGCTTCGAGAGCTAAAAGTGTACCACCAGGATAAGTATCAGTATAGTACTGCTTCACATGATCAGCAATTAACCACTTGGTACTCCTGTGCTCTCATCTGTTGGATTTGCTACATGTCCTTCAATTATTAATTTACCAAGGGACATTTGATTCCAGTAATCACTGAAACTGCCAAAGAGTAGTTCATTTTCAGGATGAGGTGTTGGAGCAGTAATATCATACCAAAAATTATTTGAGAACATCATACTGTCAAAATCTGATGTAAGATAACCATCAGGTCTATATTCTTCATCTTCAAAATGTTTTACATCTTGAAATTCAATTAATATTAAACCAACTTTCAAAGTTACTGGTTGCCCTTGTGCTTCAGCTTGTTTTTGTGAAAACCACTCCTTGTTTAATTCAACCTGTTCAATGAATTCTTCTATCATCTGGTTTATCTCATCAATTCTTGCCTGTGTTCTTTCGAGCTTATAAGATTCAGATGGTGGTTCATCAATTTCCACTTTGTATTCTGTCGCCGTGAATTCACCGTTTTCATCAAGTTGGGCGTAATAATACCATTCATCACCTGATTGCACAAAACGGTAACCATCTTCAGTTTCTGCCCAATAGAAAAATTCATCTCCCCATATTCTGCCCGTGAAAGTAGTTTCATCAGGCTGCTGTAATTCTATCATCCCTGTGTCGAACGGAGCTGGTATTATTTCTATGCCCATCGATAGAAATAAAATACCTAACAATATTTTTAACAAATTTTTCATGGTAATCCCTTTCATTTAATAATTAATAATTTCTTAATTAATACTTGAGTGTCAGTCTGCAATTTGTACAAATAAACGCCTGATGGTAAATTGTCTGATGACAAACTTACTATGTGCATTCCCGCATCAAAGAAATCATTTATAATTGTTGTAATTAGTTCTCCTAAAGCATTATAAAGTTCTAAAGTAACCTTTCCCTCTCTGGGTATTGAATAACTTATAACCGTACTTGAATTAAATGGGTTTGGATAGTTTTGGTATAGTATGATTTCTGATGGAAATATTTCTTGATATTCTTGATGCACTGAAGTAATAATCTCTCCAAGATTCCCGTACTGGCTGACTTGCTGAGCTACTACGGTAAACTCATTAATGATTCCAGTAATAATGAATCCACCATTTCGATCAATAGTATATCCTTGGTAAGAAATTGCAGGATCAGCCACGACGATTCCATCTTTATCCCATAATTTATTTCCAAGGGTGTCATAGATTTGAGTTAATGTTGAATCAGGTAAGTTTGGATCATTATTCCAAATAAAAATAGTTTTACCTGACTCTGACGGGATAATCCCTGCTATACTCAACGGCAGGCCATCATTGATTGATATGCCTCCATCTGAAAAAAGTTTACTGCCATCTAACCTCAAGGCTTGAAATTTTGCTATGACATCAATCCCATTTTCCATACCGCTCCAACTAAAATAATATAGTCCACTGTTACTCATCATTTTATTCCTTGTGTTTATATAAAGACTATCAGCAACTTCTACATAGGGTTCTTGCCAGAGGTTGTTACCAAGAGAATCTTGTCTTTGAGCTACAAGCTTTCTATTATTTATATTCCCAACTCTACCACTTAAAACTACTCCTCCTTCAGGATCTGGGATTATATTTTCAGTAAGTGTTACACTGTCCTGTCGGATTATTTTTCCGTTTTCTTTAATTCTGTATAAACTGGTTCTAATACGCACATAATAGTTTCCATCACTTGCTCTTACTATACTTGTAGATTGAGTGTAATCATTATTTTCAAGCAATATTCCTGTATCGCCCCAGGTTCTCTCACCCAAATTATTTATTCTGTTGGCTCTGTAATCGTAAGTATAATTTTGCAATTCATCTGACCAGACAACAACACAACCTCCATTACCATCACTAACTATTGCCTGATCACCGTGATTTATTTCAGTTGTTGTAACTCTTACACCTGTCTGACCCCATAATAAATTACCTGCACTATCTACCCGCTGTACTCGTACTCTATATATAAAATCAGAACCTGTTATTAAATCATCTAAATAAGAAACAATAACTCCGCCCACTCCATCTTCAATAATTTCTGCATACCATTGTTCTGGAAGTTCGCCGGGTATTTGTTTCAATGTTCCCCAGGGTGTGTATCCATATTTGTCTAATCTTTCTAATCCTAATTTTCTTGGATAGCCGGTCGTGCCGTATTCATAGGTTATATAGCACCCTCCGGCACTGTCGCTGCAAAGGTCAGGGTTTAAGCCGTAACCTACAATTAAATTATTATTAGGATCTGTTGACCATTGGGAAAATAAATGAAGGGGGAAAAGCATCAAAACAAAAAAGGAGCGAATAAAAGTTTTCATCTTATCCTGCAGTTAATTTCACATTAAGAAGATTATTTTGAATAAGACTATAATAACGGGAGTCCTGTTAATAAGCAACGTGGAAAAGAAAAAGATATTTAGCATTATAAATTCTCCAATAAAATCTAATTATAATTAGCAATTTTGCCCGAAAGATCAAAACATAAGAAGCAATATTTGTTAACTATTAAAAAACAATTCAAAACTCATTAATAATTTCAATACATACTTACCTCTGTAAATAAAAAAGGGAGACAAAGCTCCCTTTATTAAAAATTAAATAGGATCGTTTAACGCTTTGAAGTTAATTTCCCGGCAAGCCCTTCATACTTCGTCAATTTTGCTTCAACATATCCAACAACAATTTTAGTTCTTACTTTCACCGGCATTTTTAATTCATCATCGGTAAGCCAGATAATAATATTTCCTTCGTGCTTGAATAAGCCACCTTCTTTAACTAATGGTTCAACGATAATACAATCAAATTTCCCAGCAGGTACATCAATTGTTTCCTTACCATGATATTTTACGTCAAGATCATATACTTTATCTTTATAAAAATTCTGCAAATGAATTAAATCATTCGCTTTCATGCCGGAATAATCAATTGTTCTGGCATAATAGAAAGCTGACATCATATCATTCACATATTTCGGAATTTCATATTCGCCCTCACTTGTTTTAGCTATTCCTTTCCGTTGATCAAAGAATGCAGAAAAATCTCTTGTATATCCGCCTTCCCTTATATGCTGCTCAAATCTCCATGGAAACAATCCATCAACATCAATATACGTTTCATATCGATCTCTTACTTTGTAAAACATATCAAAGCTTGGAACTGAGTTTACTTCAAATACAACGTGGTAAGTTTCTCTTCCGGATATTTTTTTAATTCTCGGAATTTCCATTACTGCAATTCCGGCTGTTACAAAACCATAATTCAAATCAAAAGTGAGTTTCTCTCCCTCTTTAAACGCCTTGTTTTCAACAGTTCTGAATTCCTCTTTAGTTGAGGAAGATTGAGGAAGTGTAACACCAACACAAAAACTTAGGAACAAAATAAAATACATCCATTTGCTGAAATACATTTATGATCTCCGTTAATTACTTAATTTTCAATACGCGTCTAGTTTCGTCAAATACTTTGCCAATATCAATGCTATTCATGCAATCGAGTTTTGCACACTGTTTACGGGTACAATTGACGCAATCAATTGTTGGGACAAATATTGTCCTGTTTACTGTATAAGGACCCCACCTGTTTTGTGAACAGGCTGCAATCTTTGGAAAAAATCCTAATACAAAAACATCGTACGCAGCAGCTATGTGCATCGGTCCTGTTGAATTTGAAATAAACAGATTTGATTTTTTTATCAGTGCTTTTAATAGATTCAGATCAAGTTGTCCGGCAAAATTTTTTACTGAATCACTAACCTCAAATTCTTTACAAAGCTCTATTTCATTTTTACTGCCTGTGATTATAATTGTCACTTCATCGAGTGAACTGATCAGCTTAGTTAGCTGAATTAATTTCTCTTTTGGAAGATCAACCGAACTGCCTCCGCTTCCGGGATGAATAATTACAATTTTATTACCTGGCTTATAACCTTTTTCAAGTAATAAAGAATCTATCTCGTGAAGACTGTTTTCACTTGCCGTTAAATTGAATTTTATTTCATCTGCTGTGTTAGCTGTTTCAATTCCGATTTGCCCGAGTAAATTTATATTGTATTCAAGTTCATGCTTGTCACCATATTTACGATGTTCATAAACTTTTTTATTGAATAAAAATGAGTACCACCTGTATCCGGTTCCAATTCGATTTTTTATTCCGGCAAGAAACATTATCAAAGCAATCTTCAGAGTGGGATTTATAACTATACAAGTATCAAATTTTTCAGATTTTATTTTTTGAAGATTGTTTGTAAAGAGAATTTCATCATTTGATTCTTCAGCAATAATTACTTTATCAATAAACTGATTGCCTTCAAGCAGAGCAACAGTATATTCACGAATTAGATAGGATACTTCACTCTGTGGATATTTTTTCTTCACCAGTTCAGCCATCGGCAATGATAAAACAACATCGCCAATCCTGTCAGTTCTCACCAATAATATTTTTTGTGGTGGTTTCATTTTCGTGAAAGGAAGGGATTATTTATAATGAAAAATCTCCATGGCAGATTAACCGATCTTGTAATACCAATTCGTTTTGAAATGCCAACTTTATCAGCCGCAATCTTTTTATTTCCCAGCAGAAATATTTTCCCGCCGGTAAGTTCAGTTCCCAGATGACTTTTATTAATTCCGAATGCTGCACATACTTTACCCGGACCGTTTGTCAGATTAAAAATTTCTTTTTCATTTTTCAAATTTCTTCCAAACCGGTTTTTAATCATTTTTTCGACACCAGCTAAAGGCTCAATCGCACGAATCAGAACTGCGGTACCGTGACCTTTCTTGCCGGTTACGATATTACAACAAAAATGAGAGCCATAAGTAAAATAAACATATAAACAGCCACCTGCTTCAAACATTATTTCATTTCTTTTTGTTTTTCCATGGTATGTGTGAGCAGCCTGATCAAAATCGCCATGATACGCTTCAACTTCCACAATTTTTCCCGCAAGTATTCCGTTCTTATCTTTTTTTACAAAAATCTTCCCTAATAAATCTTTCGCCACAATTAGTACATCTCTGCGATAAAAATTCTTACTTAATTTTTTTGCTGATAATAAATCTGTCATCAAATTTCTGATTTAGAAAAACGGAGAGGTATTTTTCACATCTGCTGTGATTTTATTTCACTGATTTTTGCTTCGTAATAACTTTTTCTTTCAGGAAAACGTTTAATTAGCATTTCATAAACTTTAATTGCTTCAAGTTTCTGTCCCTGCGAAAGGTATATGTTTGCAAAAGTTTCAGTTGCCAGTTTACTTTTATCAGGTGAGTAATCACTGACTATGGGAGCTGAAAAGGAAGTATCTTCTTTACGATCTGTATTTCTATTCATCAATTCATCAGCAATTTCAGAAAGTCTGTCATCAACTGAATCTGAATCTTTGTTTTCAATCTCTTCGACATAATCATCATTCTGATTAATAAAAATGCTTCCGCGCGAAGTATCAAAAGGTGAAACAGGTTTACCGGTAAGTCTGTACTCCGATCTGTAATATTCATAAGTCTGTTGATTATCTAATTGCTCAGCCGATTTTTTAAAATAGAAATCTGCTTTCTGAAAGTCACCGAATCTTATAAAAACTTTTGCGAGCATAATAAATGCAAGTGGATGTTCAGGAAATGTTTTCAATCCGTTTTCAAGAATTGAGAAAGCAGTTTGTGGTTCACCATTTTGAAGATAATAATCGGCAGTTCTCAGAAAGAGAGGAGAGTTGTTATCCCGTTCATAAATTAATTTAGCTCTTGCCGGTAATTTATCATCCACAGTTCACACACAATTAATGAGCAGCATTTTTTGCAAAAGCATGCTTTATTGAAGTTATAGATACGAAAGAGAAACCAATGAAAAATAAAAGCTGGAAAGGAAGACTTGCTATCTCCATAAAATATATACTTGATACTACACCGATTAAGCAGTAAAACGCCAGGATTAATTCAACAATAACTGCAAAACCAATTTTATTTTTTGAATATTTTTTCCCAACCCAGGTATCTTTTTCAGAAACCAGTTTGAATTTTGGTGTTCTTACGAATTCACTTTTCCGGTTAAGTAATCCCTCAAAAACAGCACGGGAATTATTGAGTGCAAAGCCCATACTTCCAGCCATAAAAATCGGGAAGAGTACGATTCTTTTTCGCCAATCAGGGTGAATATCTTTTTGTGAATATAAATAAAACATAAATGAGCTGATGAATGCTAGAACAAAGATTGACATAAATGCAAAATAGACTTCGTGTCCGCCGCTGTTCTTTACAAAAATGAGAGGAACATTCAATATTGCTGCGAGCAGAATAAAAGGAAATACAATGTTATTTGTAAGATGGAATGTGCTGTAAAGTTTTATTCTCAACGGGACATCAGAATTCCAAACAAGCGGGAGAATTTTTTTTGCTGTTTCGATTGCGCCTTTTGTCCATCTGAATTGCTGGGATTTCAGAGCGTTGATTTCCTGCGGCAGTTCGGCAGGTGAAGTGAAGTCTTTCAGAAAGACAAACTTCCATCCATTCAACTGTGCACGGTAACTTAAATCGAGGTCCTCGGTTAATGTATCAGCATGCCAGTTACCAGCATCTTCGATACAAGATTTTCTCCAAACACCGCCCGTTCCATTAAAGTTGATGAAGAATCCTGCTTTATTACGGACGGTTTGCTCAATAACAAAATGTCCATCCAATGCCAGAGCCTGTGCTCTTGTTATTAGTGAATGATCTCCGTTCAAATGTTCCCAGCGTGTTTGAACCATTCCGACTTTTTCATCAGCAAAGAATTTTAAAGTTTTTTTAAGAAAATCCGGATAAGGAATAAAATCAGCATCGAATATCGCAACGTATTCACCGTGTGTTATTTTTAATCCTTCTTTAAGTGCACCGGCTTTAAAACCTTCGCGGTTAGTTCTCCTGATATGTTGAATATTAAATCCTTCTTTTTTCTTTGCTTCGACTGCTTTCGCAACTACATCAATTGTCTCGTCAGTCGAATCATCAAGCACCTGGATTTCGAGTTTATCTTTTGGATATTCGATTTCGCAAACTTTATCAATTAATCTTTCAATAACATAAAGCTCATTGTAAAGCGGGAGTTGAATTGTTACTAATGGTGTCTCATCAAAATCTTTTCCGGGATTGAAACTAACATCTTTATATTTGCGATGATAGTAAAGCAGAACGAAACCATGCAGTCCAAATATGAAAAGAATTGAAAGTGAAACGAAATATCCGATTAAAACAATGTTATCCATAATTTTTTTCCTTTATTACCAGCCAGACACTACAGCCAGTAAAATATCTTCTGAAATTTTATCGACAGCAATTGCTACTGCATTTTCCCGTTCGTTTGTTGCTTCTCCCGGGACATAATCACCGTGGTTTGTAAATGTTGATTCAAAAATAGTTTTTCTCTGAATCAAATCTTTGTAAACGACTTTAACTATTATTGTTAACCGTCTTGATGCAATTTCTTCACCAGCGCTAACAATTGCCGGTGCATCCGTAACAGAGGTAATTACACATTCAAGTGTTGCGTTTGCCGTTGATCTTTCTGTTACCTGGAGTGAATTGTCACTTATAAATTTTTGAATTAAATCATCTGTCAGGAGTTCTCTTAGTCCCGGAATAGCCGCAGGACTTTTATCTTCTGCTATCGGTATTGCAATCGTCTTTAAATGAGCAGGAACTGAAGCACCAGTAAAAGAATAAGAACCGCATCCAAAATTAATTACAGCACTTATCCCGAACAATAGACTAAAAACTAATATTCTTAAAATACCATTAATTTTCTCATTAAATCGCTTCATTTTCATTCTTCCAACAAATCATATTGTTTAATTTTTCTGTAGAGAGTTCGTTCACTGATATTCAGCAATCTTGAAGCTTTTCTTTTGTTACCACGGGTTTTATCGAGTGCGGCTTTTATTGTGTCTCGCTCGATAATATCGAGCGCAAAAAGATTCTTTTTAGGTTCTTCAGTTTTTACTGTCTGTTCCCTGCTTGTGTTGATTACGAGATCTTTTAGTTCAATTAAATCTTTTTTTATCTCAAATAGTGCTCTGTATAAAAGTTCTCTATCTGCGTCTTCAGGTGATTTCCTGAGAAATACAGGTAAATGCCGCATAGAACTATTTTCATCTTTCGTTACCAGCAAATCTGAAAAAGAATTAACATCCAGTAAACCATTTCTATTCAAAGTTAGAGCTGTTTCAATTGTATTTTTTAATTCTCTGACATTTCCCGGCCAATTGTACTCAATCAGCAAATCCATAGCCTCATCCGAAATTTTTGGTGCTGTTAATTTGTTAGCTTTCGCATAATGTTCAAGAAAATGGTTAGCGAGCAATTCTATATCACCTTTTCGTTTTCTAAGCGGAGGGATATTTAGACTGACAGCTTTCAGTCTGAAATACAGATCCTCTCTGAATTTTCTGCTGTTGACCTCTTGCTGCAAATCTTTATTAGTCGCAGCAATAATTCTTACATCTACTTTAGTGACAGTCTCTGCACCAATTCGCATAAACTCTTTAAACTCAATTGCTCTTAAAACTTTAACCTGAGTAGTTAAAGGCATCTCAGCAATTTCATCGAGAAACAATGTGCCGCCATCAGCAATTTCGAAATAACCTTTTCTTCCTTCAAACGCTCCTGTGAAGGCACCTTTCTTATGACCAAATAATTCGCTTTCAAGGATTCCTTCCGGTATCGCACCACAATTGACACTAATTAACTCCTGACCAGCTCTCTTACTTGAATTATGAATTGCTTTTGCAAATACTTCTTTACCAACTCCGCTTTCGCCATAAATTAATACGGTAATATCAGATGATGAGACCTGCATAACAACATCAACAAGGTCGTCTATCTCACCGGACTGGCTTATAATTCCATGTTTTATTTTGAATTCTTCTCTATTCACGATTAAATTATTTGAGTTGAGTGACAATCTGTCGCAGGAACAAAAATAAACATTACGACTTTGAATTGAAATGGAGTTTTTATGGGATATTACTTTTGAAATTATTCAGATTTCAACGATTTGTAAATCCTGAGCTAATTTTATTTTATCCTGGAATGGTTTGGGAAGGCTTGCCAAAATTTCACTTATGTTATGAGAGTCTTCATCTGAATAATGAGTCAGATAGATTCTGAAGGAAGAATTCTGATATTCATCTATATAGAATTGATTGAAATATGATTTGCTTCAGTAATTAAAATATCTGGAGTGATATCCTGAAATAGTAAAAGATCTTTTTCTGAACCGATATCAGAAGTATAGACAATCTGTTTATTTACAACTCTGAACAAGAAGCTTCCACTAAAGAGACTCAAAACCGGATAGATCGACTTGTAATTTTCCAGTTTGCTTAAGTGTGAATTTTTTCTTCCGATAAAAGAGAATTTTTCTGAGATTTTAATTTCCTCATTTTCTTTGAATGTGACGTATCGAATTTCAAAATTTGCTCGATCAGGAAGAATATATGAGTTGAGTAAAAGATTTTGAACGACACTTTTCAGACTTTCATGTATAAAAATTTGGAGAGGCTTTTTTCTCTCATTCAATTTCATCTGGATAATTAAACCCGGTAAACCTGCAAAGTGATCAGGATGAAGGTGAGTCAGCAGAATTCCATTAACAGAATCATACTCCGTGTTATTTTTTAATAAGGCAAGTGATACACCCTCCCCGGCATCGACTAACAGATTATAATCATTAAAAGAAAAAAGAAGTGATGAATGGAAGCGATTGGCAGAAGTTTTACCAGTGCTTGTTCCGAGGAAAATAATTTTCAATTTATTTTCCGGGTGCCGCTACGATTGTACCGTTAATTTGATAACGTGAACTCAAAACCTGTAAAAAACTTTCAGCATCTTCACGTTTTTCAAATTTTCCTGCATATACAATATGAAAGCTTGTTCCACCAACAACCTTTTCATCTATCCGGCTGAAGATACCTGCTGATTCGAATTCTCCGCTTAATTTTTTTGCGTTATCCAGATTTGTAAATGCACCTGCCTGAATAGTGAAATTGTAATCATCTTCAATATTAGTTTTTGGTTCTTCAACCTTTGTCTCAACTTTTGTATCAATTTTCGTTTCAATTTTAGTTTCTTCAGATTTTCCAATAGATGAAATATTTTGTTCAGCAACCTGAATGTACGGAGAAGAAGGATATGATGTTTTTAACTGCTTTAATTTTTCCTGAGCGGTTTCATATAGACCCAGAGCATAATAGTAAGAAAATATTCTGTAGAGCGAAGCATCGGCATATTTACTCTTTGGATGATTATCTACTAAATCCTGATAGATAACGATCGCTTCCTGTCCATTTTCCTTCAATACTGCATCAAGAAACATAACTGATGGATCGTTTGGATTTTTTTCTTTCAATTCCAAAAGAGCATCTTTTGCACTTACCAGATCACCATTTTCAATTGCTTTGAGATAAGGGACAATATCCGCATCCTGCGAATAAATATTTGAAGCAAATGATATAATCTTGACGATCAGAATAAGGAGAAAATTTATTTTAAGATTTTTCATTTTCTTACCGCCATTTGAAAGAGATGTTGAATAAAGTTTTTACCCGGTTAAAGATAAGTTTTCTTCAACTAAATTTGCGAAACCAGAAAAATCACCAAAGAGAGTGGCAGAAGTTGCTTTGTTGATTTTAGCTTTCACATAATTCCCGACTCTTATTTTATTGTCAGCGGGAATTATCACTACTTTATTTGTATCTGATCTGCCTGATAAAAACTTATCAGATTTCCTGCTGAAACCTTCAATTAAAACAACTTCTTCTTTTCCTATTAATTCCTGGTTCAGTTCAAATGATATTTGCTGTTGAAGATTAATTATTTCCTGTAATCGTTTTGATTTTGTTTCTTCTGAAACATCATCATTCATTCTGAAAGCTTTCGTCCCTTCGCGGGGAGAATATTTAAACATAAATGCACCATCAAATCTCACCATCCTCATTACATCTAAAGTCATAATATGATCTTCATAAGTTTCTGTAGGGAAACCCGTGATTATATCTGTGGAAAAACTTACGCCTGGAATAATCTTCCTTGCTCTTTCGACTAATTGAAGATAGTGTTCGATTGTATAAGTTCGATTCATTAGTTCAAGTATTCTGTTTGAACCTGACTGAACAGGCAGATGAATGTAATTACAGATATTTGAATGAGATGATATTGTATATAATAATTTATCGGAAAGATCCTGAGGGTGTGAAGTTGTAAATCTAATTCTGATTGAATTATCAACCTGTGCACAGGCTGCAAGAAGATCAGCAAAATCTCCGGCTTCAGCAGATTCTTCATCTTTATATGAATCAACATTTTGACCAAGCAAAGTAATTTCCCTGAATCCTCTGTCTGACAATTGTTTTATTTCATCTGCAACAGAATTTAATGAACGGCTTCGTTCCCGTCCACGGGTAAACGGAACAACACAAAATGTGCAGAACTTATCACAACCGCGCATAACTGAAATCCAGGCTTGCAATCCATCTTCCCTGTGAGGAATTATATCATCATAAGTTTCTGTTTTGGATAGCTTGACGCCAATTCCTTTATCGCCGTTGAAAGCAACATCAATTAATTCAGGTAATCTTCTATACTCGTCGGGACCAACTACAACATCAACAATTTTCTTTTTCTCAACAAGGTCTGTGCGTAATCGCTCAGCCATACAACCCAATACACCAACAATTAATCCGGGTTTGTTGTCTTTTATAGTTTTAAAATTCCCGAGTCTTCCATAAATCCTTTGTTCTGCATTATCCCTGATGCTGCAAGTGTTAACAAGAATCACATCAGCTTCATCAGAATTTTTAGTGTGGCTGTAACCATTATTCTGCAAAATACCAAGCACTATTTCGGTATCCGCAAGATTCATCTGGCAGCCATAAGTTTCGATATATACTTTATTTTTATTCATATTATGATGAAGAAGAAGGACAAATATAAAATATTACCGTCTGCGGTTCAATCTAATTTAAAGTAAAATATGTGGAGATTGAGATCAGTTTGTTGAGAGAGCGTAAAGAATGATATTAAGTATCAAAAATCCGATTGTTCCATAAATTACATTGAATAGAATTTTCTTAATTTTATGATCACGATGGATATTACGCTCAAGTTTAGTTTTTCCGTTGGTCTTTACAAATCCGAATAGCATTTACTTCTTGTATTATTGTTTATCATTATAAAAATAATCAAAATAATTTTCACTTTCAGTAACAATCTGTGTGCCCCTATTATCTTCATAAGCATCAGTTGATAGATAGCTGAATTCAAACGTTCGAAATAAAATGAAATTTCTCAAGCACAGATTTACATGCTAATATTTACTGCTTTGAAAATATTTTAATTAAAAACCCCTCACGAGTATCCACTTTTTTGTCAGCAGATGGAGGGGTTTAAATTTGAAAGTATAAATCTTATTTAAGCAAAGTCATTTTTCTGACTTCGTTGAACATACCTGCTTCTAAACGATAGAAATAAATTCCACTGTTTAGTTGAGTTGCATCAAAATTAATTGTGTGTGAACCAGCTTCCATATTCTGATTTACCAATGTGCTAACTTCCTGTCCGAGTGCATTGAACACTTTCAAAGATACATTTGAACTTTGTGGAATTGAGAACTTAATAGTAGTATTTGGATTAAATGGATTCGGATAATTCTGAGAAAGCTCAAATTGTGCTGGTGAAGTAACTTCAACATTAACTTCATTTGAATAAGCAAATGATCCATTAAAGTCAATCTGCTTTAATCTGTAAGTATAACTTCCTGCAAGAAGATTTGCATCAACAAACCTGTAAGTTTTTGCTTCGGTGGTTGTTCCATAACCAGGAACAAAACCAACTGCCGCAAATTCAGTTCCTGAACTTGATCTTTGAATTTCAAAACCTGAGTTGTTTAATTCAGTTGCCGTTGACCAGTTTAGGAATACATCACCACCAACGGATGATGCAGCAAAAGAAGTCAACTCAACAGGTACAAGATCTTCCCATTGAGTAGATAATCTGATACCGTCAATCACAACAGAGTACGATTGTCCGCCTTGTCGTAATCCGATAGCATCAATAACATCCTGACCATTTGTTGAAGTATTAGTTACTTCTGGCGTACCAGCGAGAACTTCACTTTGTGGAACTCCGGAAGTTATTACCCAGAGTTTGCATTCATCTGCACCACCGGTATTAATTGTATATTTTACGAAGATGAGATAAGTTGTATTGTAGCTGAAATCAGTCGTACCCATTGTTTGGGTTGATGTGTTACTCATCCCAAATCTAAGATTTCCGGAAACATCCTGAACAAAAACTCGTGCAGCAAAGAGTGTAAAAACAGTTGGTGAAACTCTGTTACCGATGTGAATAAAATAATCCTGCGTCGCACTTGCAGAAGCAACATTAGCTAAAAAGGAATAATATATTACATCACCGTTATTGGCAAGTGAGTCGAAGCCTACGTTATCATCTTCCCGCGAACCAGATCCACCATTTATTGAGACCTGATTTCCTATCCCGGAAGATGGATAACCTGTATAATTTATACTAGCTGCTTCGACGAAAATTGGTGAACCGGCACCACTATGTTTAGTCCAGCCATGCCCGGTTATTGAATCACCTACAGCATAATTAAAATCTTCAACCAGCAACTGCCCGAATGAAAAACTGAATGGAAATATTAACAATACAAAAACAACAAGTAAATATGATTTTTTCATATTTGCCCTCCGATTAGAATTTATGAATAAATAAATAATTACAACTGGATTGTTGACTGAAAAATAAATGAAAAAAAAGAGAATGAAAAGTTTTATCTATTCATTCTCTATTATTTTTTTAACGATTTAGAAATAATGATTATTTGGCAAGAATCATCTTGCGCGATTGTATTATTCCATTGGTTTCAAACTTGTAGAGGTACACACCACTGTTCAAATCTGATGCGTTGAAATTAACTGTATGAATGCCAGCTTCCAGGAAGCCATTCACAAGCTGCATAATTTGTTCACCAAGCAAGTTATAAATTGATAATCTCACATCCCCGGAATGTGTGAAATTAAATCTGATAGTAGTTGATGGATTAAAAGGATTCGGATAATTCTGTTCGAGAACAATTTCAGCCGGAATTATTCCTGCATCAACTTCAATAACTTTTGAATATTCAGACTGTCCGTCAGTATCAATTTGCTTTAAGCGATAATAAAGAGTACGAGTAAGAGTAAGATTGTCAGTAAATGTATAATCCTTTGGTGAATTTGAATTGCCATTTCCTTCAACAAAACCGATCTTCTCCCATTTGTCATTCTGAGTCCTGCTTTTTGCGGGATAAACTCCGCGAAGAATCTCAAATCCATAATTATTAACTTCGGTTTCAGTTCGCCAGTTTAGTTTTACAGAATTTTCTAAAACGATCGCTGTGAAGGAAGAAAGTTCGACGGGGAGGTTAGTTTCATCAATTGAAAAATCATCTATAGCCAAGCCATCATCAGCACCAGTCGCATTAAAATCTATCCATCTGATCCAAAATGTTGCTCCATTTGCAATACTCAAACCAGTAATTGTTTGGGTAATAGTTGTCCTGTTAGCCGATGCATTCCCATCAAGCGATCCAACCGTACCTGTACTGTTCGGTGCAATAAAATCTAAGCCATCCACGTCCGTCCACGTCCCTGTAGATAAACTCGTTGCATCTAAGCTATACTGAAAATCCAATCTATCATTTCTACCTGTTGCACCTAATCTCCATTGTTCACCTGTATAAGAAATTGGTAATTGTGTAATTGTAAAACCAGTATTATTTATAAAACTTGCTCCAATTGTAGGTATTAATGTACCTGATTGGAGTCCACCAAAAGCTCTATCGGTAGCAGATGTCGCACCAAAGCTATATGTATCTCCAGCGTTGCCAGAACCAGTTCCAGCCGTGTATATTCCATTAGCATTGGTACCGCTTTCAGAAAAAGCCCATCCTGTTGGAACTGTGGAGGAAGTACCTGTGCTTGTTAAAGTATTAAAATCTTCTGAATAAGTGTTAACTCCATCAAGTGAAACCTGGGCAATAGTTAAACTGTAAGTGAATAGTAACATTGATAAAACTTTTTTCATAATACCGTCGCAGGAATTTTGGTTGAGATTAAAGTTTATTTATCTGGTTTTAAACGTAAAGAAAAATTTTAAAAGATGCCATAAATTTTGTGTTAAATAACTGCAAAGAAATAAAAAATCCCCGCCGAAGCAGGGATTCATTAATAATTCTAAATTTCAAATTGTTATTATTTCAAAAGGAGCATTTTTCTAGTCTCAAATTTTTGTTCCGTTCTAAAAGTATAGAAGTAAATTCCACTCGAATAGTTCTCCGCATTAAATACTGCTTCATAAATCTTCCCACCATCTGCAATTCCAGTAAATATCGTCTCCACTTCATTCCCTAATAAATCAATTACTTTTAGCTCTGCTTTTTGTGTTTCTGCGACAGCAAATTTAATAGTGGTAATTGGATTGAACGGATTGGGATAATTCTGCTCAAGCACAAATCCATTTGGAATATTTCCTGCATCAACTTCAATTACTTTTGAATATTCAAACTGCCCGTCAGTATCAATCTGTTTTAGCCGATATGCATAACTGCCATACTTTATCACTTCATCCATATAGGAATATTCTTTAGGTGAGTTACTGTTTCCACTTCCTTCAACAAACCCAATCTTTATCCACACGGTGTCATACTTTGCGGAGCGAAGAATCTCGAAACCATAATTATTAACTTCGGTTTCTGTTTGCCATTTTAATTGAATGTCTCCACTCTTCAAAACTTTTGCGGTGAAGGATGTGAGTTCGACGGGGAGAGGATTATCAATATTTAATTCATATACTCCTCTACCGTGAGTTGCTGCTCTAAGGTATCTAGTACCACCATTACTGTAAAAGCTAAAATCAAGTACAGGTACAAATGGCATTCCATTGCTTAATTTTATCCAGTTTGTACCTCCATTGGTTGTCCAGTAAACGCCAAAATCATTTCCAGCATATAAATGGTTAGTATTTGCAGGGTCTATAAATAAATCACTAACAGGAACTGACGGCAAGTTACCACTGACATTGGTCCAGTTTGTACCAAAGTTGGTCGTTTTAATAACCTGCCCACCAATGTATGATGCTCTTGTCATGTAAAATATATTAGCGTTCACTGGATCGGCAATTACTCGTTGGATATTAGTCCCAGTAAATCCGGCAGCAGTTACATTCGATGTTATGTCTGTCCATGTTACACCTTCATCAGATGATCGGTGTATGGCTGGTGCGATAGTATAGTCACTAGATACCGCAATCATATTATTAGTTGATATCGGTGATTGAGCAACTGAGGTAACATGGTAACCACTTATTAAACCTGAAATCATTGACCAGGTTCCTGATGCGCCTGAAGAATTTGATCGCCGAATTTGGCCATTGATCGCAGCAAAAATACGAGTAGAAATGGTAGGATGTTGCCAATATGGAGCCAACCAAGCTGCGCTCCCAACATAATCAACGTTTTGCCAACTTACACCAGCATTGGTGCTCCTTAATAAGTTTCCATACTGAGTACTCATAAAAATAAAATTCGAGTTGCTATAATCAACAAAACACTCCATACCATCACCGCTTGTTTCAAAAATCCAATCACTTGCACCTTTATTTGCAGTGCTGAAATTTCCGTTATCCTGTGCCCCTCCAAATAGTATAGAAGAATTAGTTGGATGAGATGCTACTCTGTAAAATTGTATTGTATTAATATTGTTATTAACGTTGAACCAGGTTGCACCAGCATCAGTAGATTTAAAAATACCGCCATCACATCCCAGGTAAACTATATTACCATTCGACGGAGCAAATTGTATTTTATGTATATCAACGTGAGAATAACAATCCCAAGCCGTTGTACCTCCCTGAAAACCGGATGGATTCCGAACGAATGAAATATTTGAACCATTAGTTGTTCTGCTAAGTTCTACATTACCAAAACAAGCAACATTAGCATTTGTTGGATGAACAGATAGACATAGGTCGTATGATCCCTGGTCATTAACTGATGATCCATCATAGCTACCTGAAATATTAACTCCTGAGGAAATCTGAGACCAATTTACTCCTCCATTTGTGGATTTGAATGCTGCTGTAGTCCGTCCACCGGGTAAAGCAGAATCGTTATAAATAAGCAAATATATGATTAGAGGTGAGGAAGCAGATAATTCAAATTGCATTCTACCAATCGAAGTTGCTGAAGGAAGACCTGTATTACTTTGAATCCAGTTTACTCCACCATCAGTAGAACGATAAAACCCACTCGAAGAAGATTGATCTCCACAGGCAGCATAAGCTAACAGGCTACTTGATGGATGAAAAGCAACATCAAAAGCATCTTGAACATTTAAAGTTCTTGTCCAGGTAGTACCTGCATCAGAACTTCTCCAAACACCCTCATTATTTGGAAAAGCATTATTCCAATTACCTGACCCAAGTGATGCCAAAATAACATTTGAATTGCCTGGATTTACTTCAATATCTGAGAATTGAGTTTGAGTTCCGAATCCATTTGTAATATGAGTCCAATTATCTCCACCATCTATTGTTTTGTAAAGTCCATTTCCTTCGTATGTAACATTATTATAAAACCATATAGCTTCACCGGTACCGGCATAAACTACATTAGGATTATTAGGGTCGATTGCAATACCACCAAAAGTTAATCTGCTTAAACTACCACTTTTATCCAACCAGGTTGTGCCACCATTACTAGTTTTCCAAATTCCTCCCGCAGCAGCACCAAGATATGCAGTGTTTGGATCTGTTGGATGAACATCAAGTCCGCGTACTCTTCCGCTTACTTTTCCCCAATAAGGAACAAAGCTTGACGTCATGTCAATTGCATTCGGACCTAGATTCGTCCATAAATCTGAGGTGCCACTTATTTTATTAAGTTCCAAATTATTTTCTGCAATTTTTTGTTCTTCAATTGCTATCTGGTGATCAACATGTTCTTTTGGGAATATACCGTTTTCATCAGTTCTTGGACGATAAAACCATTCGTATCTCTTAAATGATTTTTTCTCTCTTATTTTCTCCGGCACTTGGTCCCAAACAGATTTATATTGACCATAAGTAGATGTTAATAATAGTAGAATTAGAAATGGTATTATTATTTTCATCATTTTACACCTTATTATTAATTTTTCTTTGATGAATTGAAATTAACATGACTAAAAATTGAATAATTTCATTACTACTTATGATTAAATTATTAATAAAAATCAAACTTTCATCAATAATCTTATAATAATTTACAAGCAAATTTTTTTTAGTTGCATTTTAGTAAATCAACACGATGTCTATTATGAATAAAATGTCAAAAAAAATACTTATCACTGGCGCAACCGGTTCGATCGGTCGAAGATTGGTGCAGGAGTTATCTGCAAGAGGAGATGAAGTAATTGTCTTCACCCGAAATCTGGAAAATGCTCAGATGAAAATAGCTAATGCAAATAAGTATGTCAAGTGGGTTTATGATTGTATGGATGTATGGATGTATGAATTGAACGGTGCGGATGCAGTAGTTCATCTTGCCGGTGCAAATCTTGGTGCAAAAAGATTAACTGCTAATTATAAAAAACTTGCGTACGAGAGTCGGGTGCTCAGTACTAAAAATTTAGTTGAAGCAATCAGACAGACAGAAAAAAAACCAGAAGTGTTTATCTGTGCAAATGCGGTTGGGTATTATGGTAATCGATTTGAAGAAATCCTTGATGAAAATAGTTCAGCAGGAAATGACTTCCTGGCGAAACTTTGTAAAGATTGGGAAAACGAAGCACAAAAAGTTGAACAGTACGGCGTAAGAAGAGTTTCGCTGAGAACCGGTTTGGTTATGATGAAAGATGAAGGTGTAATTAAACAATTACTTCTTCCATTCAAACTTTTTTTTGGTGGACCACTTAGAAACGGCAGACAATGGTTTCCGTGGATTCACATTGATGACATTGTTGGAATCTATATTGAAGCAATTGATAATGAAAACTTATCCGGACCAGTTAATGCTTCATCTCCCGGAATCGTCCGGATGAAAGAATTTGCCAAAACATTTGGGAAAATATTGAAACGACCTTCGCTGTTCCCTATCCCAAAATTTGCAATGAAAATTGTTGCAGGCGAAATTGCTGAGTATGCTGTTATGAGTCAGAGAACAAGTGTAGAAAAAATTTTAAATGCTGGATATAAATTTAGGTTTGAAAATCTGAAGTTGGCTTTGAGGGATTTGCTGATTCAAGGCGTAAAATAATCAATCTATAATAATTTGTGAACTTTATTTCTTATTTCACATCCTGAAGTAATTTATTGAGATTTTTGACTATGTCTTCTCTTTCAAGCTCTTTGAATTTTTCAGCAGTAGAGACTAAATAATTTTTATCGATTGAATTTTTATTTCTAATTAAAAGATTCTCAACATCACCCAGATCAAGATGTCGGCTTGCAAAAAGTTTGTATAGAATTAAATCTTCCAGAGTGCAAATATAAAATTCAGATTCACCGAGTTTTTTTCTTTGTCTTCTGGATATAATTGTATCATCGAAAATTGTTAGACCTGCGATAACATCAATTCTAACATTTGTAATTTTATCTTTCAGCGGTAAGACAAAATTTCTGGAAAAGAAATTCAGAGAATCATCATAAACCGGTTGATATTCTTTGACAAATTTATCATGAATTTCCTTTATTTGTTCTAATTTGCAAAGAACAGTTATGTCAATATCCTTTGTTGTTCTTTGATAGTCATAGCTTATTACAGCTACTCCACCAACAACAGCGTATTTGATAGAAGTGTCTTTACAGAATTCATCTAACTTAAACAATGTTTGTTCGAAACTGTTCACGTTTTAATACCAAATTTTTCTATTAGTTCTTTTCGTAGCTTAACTTTATCCTCAACATATCGCGATTCGAATGGTGAATTATTTTTCAGCCAAATATCATAGATCTCCTGCCAAAATTCTAAAAATTGTCTGGTCTCATCATCAGTAGGTTTATGATAGTTTTCTTCTTCCCACTTACGGTATGCAGCATAATTGGGTCTTGGTTCGAAAAACTTTTTTGAATCTTTGCTCATAATTTCTTTAAAATAAAAAATGCCAGCCTTGACAGGACCGGCATATTGAAATAATTTTCAATACCTGTAATAATCAGGTTTATAAGGTCCTTCAACAGGAACACCAATATATTCTGCCTGATCTGATCTGAGAACATCAAGTTCAGCACCAACTTTGGCAAGATGAAGTCTTGCGACCATTTCATCAAGATGTTTTGGTAATGTATAAACTTTGTTCTCGTATTTTTTATGATGATTCCAAAGTTCGATTTGTGCAAGAACCTGGTTTGAAAATGAATTTGACATTACATAAGACGGATGTCCCATTGCACAGCCGAGGTTTACCAATCTTCCTTCAGCAAGAACGATTATATTTTTTCCATCAATTGTGTACATATCAACCTGGGGTTTGATGTTGTCTTTTGTAGTTCCGAAATTCTTATTCAACCACGCCATATCAATTTCATTATCGAAGTGACCAATGTTACAGACAACTGTTTTATCTTTCATCAGTTTAAATATCTTTTCATTAATTACATTATAGTTTCCTGTTGCTGTTACAATTATATCAGCACGCGGTGCAGCCTTTTCCATTTTTTGAACTTCGTAACCATCCATTGCAGCCTGCAGAGCACAAATCGGATCAATCTCAGTTACGATTACTCTGACTCCGGCTCCTCGAAGTGATTGAGCAGAGCCTTTTCCAACATCGCCATAACCTGCAACAACTGCAACTTTACCTGCCATCATTAAATCTGTTGCTCTTCTTAATGCATCAACTAAAGATTCACGACATCCATACTTATTATCAAATTTTGATTTCGTTACAGAGTCATTAACATTGAATGCAGGAACAGGAAGAGTTCCCTTCTTCTCTCTTTCATACAAGCGATGAACACCTGTTGTTGTTTCTTCGGAAATTCCTTTAATCTCTTTTATCAGTTCAGGATATTTATCAAGAACCACATTTGTCAAATCACCGCCATCATCAAGAATCATATTTAATGGCTTGCGATCCTTTCCGAAGAATAAAGTTTGTTCAATACACCAATCATATTCTTCAAGCGTTTCACCTTTCCATGCGTAAACAGGAATTCCTGCTTTTGCAATTGCAGCGGCAGCATGATCTTGCGTAGAAAAAATATTACACGAAGACCATTGAACTTCAGCACCAAGATCTTTTAAAGTTTCAATCAACACGGCTGTCTGAATTGTCATATGAAGGCAACCGGCAATTCGTGCGCCTTTAAGTGGTTGTTCTTTTTTATATTTTTCTCTGATAGACATTAAACCCGGCATTTCTGCTTCAGCCAGAATAATTTCTTTTCTTCCCCATTCTGCCAGCGAAATATCCTTCACTTTAAACGGAAGAATTTTCACATCATTTTTAATTGCGACGTCACTCATTTTTAACCTTATCTTTTTTTAGTAATAATAAATAGCCAACAAAAGTTCGATACACATAAATTATTTTTTTAGGTACTTCTTGAATATTGGAACAAGATCAAGTTTTTCCCAGGTAAAATCTTTGTCATTTCTTCCAAAATGTCCATAAGCCGAAGTTTTCTGGTAAATTGGTCTTCTTAATTTTAATCTTGAAATAATTCCTTTCGGAGTTAGATCAACTTCTTTCTGGATCATTTGTGAAATAGCTTTATCGGAAATTACGCCAGTACCATTTGTATCAACGAAAACAGAAATTGGTTGTGCAACACCAATTGCATAAGAAACCTGCACCAAACATTCTTTTGCAAGTTTTGCAGCAACTACATTTTTTGCAATGTGTCGCGCAGCATAAGTAGCGCTTCTATCAACTTTGGAAGGATCTTTCCCAGAGAATGCACCACCACCATGAGGAGCCCAGCCACCATAAGTATCAACTATAATTTTTCTTCCTGTTAATCCGCTGTCACCGTGTGGTCCGCCAATTTCAAATCTTCCGGTTGGATTTACAAAATACTTCGTATTCTTATCAAGATATTTTGCAGGTATTACTTTCTTAATCACATTCTGAATTACATCTGATTTTATTTTACTTTGTTTTGTATTTGCATCATGCTGAGTCGAAATAACTACTGCATCAACTCTTAATGGTTTTCCGTTGTCATTGTATTCGATTGTTACCTGTGATTTTGAATCAGGACGAAGGTAAGGCATTAATCCGTTATTTCTTTTTCTAATGTCTGCAAGCCTTTTTACAAGTTTATGTGCGAATACAATTGGCATCGGCATTAACTCAGGAGTCTGATCACAGGCATAACCAAACATAATTCCCTGATCTCCGGCACCGCCGGTATCAACTCCCATTGCAATATCCGGTGATTGTGAATGAATCGCATTAAGTACAGAACAAGATTCTGAATCAAATTTATAATCTGCTTTTGTATAGCCAATCTTTTCAACTGTTTGACGTACAATTGCCGGAACATCAATATAGGTTTTAGTAGTAATCTCACCACCAACTAAAACTAATCCGGTTGTTACGAATGTTTCGCAAGCTACTCTTGCGTAAGGATCATGAGCATAGATTGCATCAAGAATTCCATCGGAAATTGCATCACTAACTTTATCAGGATGACCTTCAGAAACTGATTCTGATGTAAAGAAAAACGACATTATTATCTACCTTTATGAAATGAAAAATTTTCTATAAGCGCTTTTTGAAAAAAGGCTTACAAACTTAGGGAAAGGGGTTTTTAATAACAAGTTAAACAGGCTTAACTTTGGTATTAAAATTATAAATTAATTTTAATCAGATATTATTTTGAGTGAAGTAACATAGCATGAAATTATCCACAAAAATTACAGAACTCTTCAAGATTGAATATCCTATTATTCAGGCTGGAATGGTCTGGGCTTCAGGATGGAAATTAGCTTCAGCAGTATCAAATGAAGGTGGTCTCGGTTTGATTGGTTCTGGTTCTATGAAACCTGATCTTTTGAGAGAACATATCCAGAAATGCAGAGTAGCAACTGACAAACCATTCGGTGTAAACATTCCGCTAATGAGGCGTGATGTAGATCAGCTTGTTAAAGTAACTGTTGAAGAAGGTGTTAAAATTGTTTTTAGTTCTGCTGGTCATCCGGGAAAATTTATCAGGCAATTCAAAGAAAGTAATATTAAAGTAGCTCATGTAATTCCATCTGTAAAACATGCTTTAAAAGCTGAAGAAGTTGGTTGTGATGCAGTAGTTGGTGAAGGTGTTGAGGCTGGTGGTCATAATGGGATTAATGAAACAACAACACTTTCTTTGATTCCACAGCTTGTTGATGCAGTAAAAATTCCTGTGATAGCAGCAGGAGGAATTGCTGATGGCAGAGGAATACTTGCTGCATTTTCACTCGGTGCAGATGGTGTGCAAATCGGAACGAGATTCGCCGCGACAATTGAATCTTCAGCTCACGAAAATTATAAAAAGAAAGTTGTTGAGGCTAAAGATGATGGAACTGTACTTGCATTTAAAAAAATCGGACTTGTGAGAATGTTAAAAAATGATTTCGCTTTTCGCGCACTTCAAGCTGAAAAAGAGGGCTGGGATGAAGCCAGGCTAATGCAATTACTTGGTTCAAAAAGAGAAAGATCCGGAATATTTGAAGGTGATGAAAATGAAGGTGAGCTTGAAGCAGGACAAAGTTCCGGATTGATAAATGAAATCCTAACTGTTAAAGAATTATTTAAAAAATTATTGGTTGAAACTTCGGAAGCTCAGAAAAGAAATAACTTGCTGATCCGATAAGCAATCAAATCGCTTCGAGAACATCATTAACAACCGTATCTACATCCTTTGAATTTTCAAAGAACGATACTAATCTTCTTATCACTGCTTCTACAACAGCATCCGGACAGGAAGCTCCGCTGGTTATCATTATTTCTACCGGATACTTTGCAGGTAGATAGTTTTTTGAAAATGTAATTGTTTGTTTATGCACATCGAAATGGTTGATTTCATTTTCGGAAATTATTCTTTCAGCAGAATCAATAAAGTAAGTTCTGATTTCTTCCTGGCAAATTTTCACAATGTTTGTCGTATTTGAACTATTGTAACCACCAACTACAATTGCAAAATCTGCTTCCACTTCAAGCATACCATAAGTTGCATCCTGGTTATCGTTAGTTGCATAACATAAAGTATCACGGGTATCAGCAAAATGTCTGTTAATATTTTCAACACCAAATTTTTTTATCATAGTATCTTTTAACAGATCAGCTATCTCCTGCGTTTCAACGGCAAGCATCGTTGTTTGGTTTACCACACCGATTCTTTCAAGATCTTTCCTGACATCAAATCCTTCAGAATATTTTCCTTTAAAGTATGCAAGAAAATCCTCTTCTGTTTTTATACCAAGTATTACGTCAGAAAGAAATTTTGTTTCCTCAAGATTACGAACGATAACGGAAGGAGAATTTTGTATTGAGTGTGAAAATGTTGCTCTTGTTTCTTCGTGATAATGTTTGCCATGGATTATTATAGAATAATCTTTTTTCCCAAGGTCTTCTGAGCGGTTCCAGACTTTTTCAACAAAAGGACAGGTTGTGTTGAAAGCATACGGATTTACACCCAACTTATTTAATTTTTTTTCTATTTCAAGAGTAGTTCCAAAAGCTGGTATTATCACTATGTCATCGCTTTTAATCTCTTCCCAGGCAATGAGTTGATTCCCGCTTGTATCCATAATGAACCTGATACCCATACTCAGCAAATCATTGTTAACGCCGGGATTGTGAATCATTTCGCTCAAAAGAAAAATTCTTTTTCCCGGATTTTGTTCGATGGTTTTATAAGCTATTTCGATTGCGTTTTCAACTCCATAACAGAAACCAAAATGACGGGCGAGATAAAATTTTACGGGACCGAAATCAAGCAGCGTCGGTGAGAAATCTTTTTTACGCGGGTCATCAAGCTTTCTGTTGTTCTTTATTTGAGTGATGAAAGAACTTTTATAATGTATTGGTATATCAAACTTTTTCATAATTAACTCTTTAAAATTAAATCACTTTCTTCTGCATTTAAACGCATATCACGTATCAGCGATTCCTTTGAAGGTCTCAGTAAAATAAAATAACCTGCAAGGAAAAGGAAAACCACTGTGTAAAGATAATTCGATGTCAGCATAGTTGCTATAAGTGCCAAAAAACATGCACTTTCAATCATAGCCCAGGAAACAATTTTTGCAGTTCTATAATTGGCTATCTTTTGAATTATGTTACTACTAGGATTTAATTTTAATATCATTCGGTTATACAGAAATCGTGCAAAAAACATAGCTGTCAATCCAAAAACCGGAATAATAAATACAAATATTTTATCAATTTCCCCGTTCTCCGGATTATCAGTGCTTTGGAAAATTATCATTACAATAATGAAGAATATTATCACCCCTGAAAAAAGAGAATAAAAAATTAAACCTGTGATTCGTAATTGATTCTTCAATTCAGGTTTACCTGTGGTATTCATTGGGGTGAAATCTTCTAATGTTTAGATTTTCAGAAAGTGCTTTAATATATTTGCACACAATTTTAAGAAATACAATATGAATTTAGCTGATAAATTAGAAAAAATAAAAATAAAGTTTGATGGCATCAACGAACAGCTTTCAGATCCTAAAATTGCTTCTGACAGAGAGAAAATGATTTCTCTTACCAAGGAAAGAAGTGACCTGATTGAAATTGTAGAAGCTTATGAAAAATATGCTGAAGTGCTGAAAAATATTAATGGCAATAAAGAAATTATTGATACTGTAAGCGACAGCGATCTTGTTACAATGGCTCTAACAGAACTTGACGAACTTAAAACTGAAAGAGATAAGCTTGAGGAAGAAATAAAAGTTCTGTTGTTGCCAAAAGATCCTAACGATGATAAAGACGTAATTATGGAAATCAGAGCCGGTACAGGAGGTGAAGAAGCCGCACTATTCGCAGGTGATTTGTTCAGAATGTACAGCCGTTATGCTGAAATGCGTGGGTGGAAGCTTGAGCTGATTGATATTAATGATACAGGTTTGGGCGGAGTTAAAGAAGCTATATTTTCTCTCAGCGGAAATAATGTGTATGGTGATCTTAAATTTGAAAGTGGTGTACACAGAGTACAAAGAGTTCCGGAAACAGAAGGAAGCGGAAGAGTTCACACATCTGCTGCATCAGTGGCGGTTCTTCCTGAAGCTGAAGATGTTCAGATAGAAATAAATCAAAATGATTTAAAGATTGATATTTTCCGTTCGGGAGGTGCAGGTGGACAGAATGTTAACAAAGTTGAAACCGCTGTTAGAATTACTCACCTTCCCACAGGAATTGTTGTTCAGTGCCAGGATGAAAGATCCCAGTTGAAGAACAGACAGAAAGCAATGAAAGTATTAAAGGCACGACTTTATGATCTTGAACTTAAAAAACAGAATGAAGAAATATCTGCACAACGAAAATCAATGGTAAGAAGCGGTGACCGAAGTGATAAAATCAGAACCTACAACTTCCCTCAAAACAGATTGACTGATCATAGAATTGGATTAACTCTCTACAACCTCTCTAATATTATGGAAGGTCGTATTGATGAGATTATTGAACAGTTAAAAATAGCTGACAAAACAGAAAAGCTACAGGCTACAGAATAATTTCAGGTGATGATAATTCACTTTGCTGTAACCGTTATAACACTAACATCATCATCGAATGAAAACTGGTTAAATGATTTAATTTCTTCTTTGAGAAATGCAGCAGGATCCTGATTAAAATTTTCCCTTTGTATCGTCTTCACAAGTTTACTTAAACCAAACTGTTTACCCTCCGAGTTGCGGCATTCAATCATCCCATCTGTAGATAAAATTACTACATCACCAGATTGCATTTGAAGTATTGCATCATCAAACACTGCATCATTGTTAAATCCCAACAATGAACCATTTGATTCAATTTTCATTATCTCGCCAGTACCGTTGTTTTTATAAAGTATGGGCATATCTCCGGCACCCGAATATCCGAGAGTTAATTTCCGTTTATTTATAATTACAGCTGAAAGTGTGGAGAACACTTCTGATATCTTAGAATCCTGATAGACCAGTTTGTTAACTTTGCTAATAATTTTTGCCGGAGAAGAAATATCTCCTTCAGTAATAACTGAATGAATAGCACTTCGGATATAACCTGCGTATGCATAAGCAAAATACCACGCACCCCATTTTTTACCCATAACATCACCAAGTATCAGTGCTAAATTATCCTGATCGAGAAGAAAGTGGTCAATAAAATCTCCGCCTGGAATTCCTGTAAACGGCAGATGCCAGTACTGAATATTAAAGTTCTCAAACTCAGGAACTTTTTCAGGAACAACGCTGGTCTTCAGTAATTCCGATGCTTCATGTAGTTCGGTTATAACCCGACTTCTTTCTTTACTCAGACTCTTCAATATTGCAAGAACTTTAGCAATAACAATCCTGAACCCATAATCTTTTTGGAGGTAGTCAACGATATCCTTATTAAAACTTTCTAAAATTTCCTGTTCAGAATTTATGTTGCTCAGGAAGACAACAGGTATTGATGCAGTTTCCGGATTGTCTAAAAGCATTTCACGGAATTTGAATCCGTCAATTTCCGGCATCATCACGTCGGTAATAACTAAATCAGGTTGAAATGATTTCACTATTTTTAATCCATCACCCGCAGTTTCTGCAACCTGACAATCAATTCCTTCCTTCGTGAGTCCGGTTTGGTAAATGGTCAAAGCGGTTCTATCATCATCTACAATAAGAACTTTATATTTTTTTGCAGAGAATACTTCCTGAAGATTTTTTCTTGTACCATAAATACGATTGATTTCTGTACGACGTATCAGTGATTTTATTTTCAGAATCAGCTCATCAACATTGAATGGTTTTGTAATAAAATCATCTCCACCAACTTCAAGAGCTTTTGATTTGTCTTCGAGTGTGTTTTTTGCTGTAACAAATACAAAAGGGATAGAACGGTAATTTTCATTTTCACGAACAAGTTTGCAGAATGTAAATCCATCCATCTTATCCATCATAATATCACATAAAACCAATTCGATTTTATTATTCTTTAACTGAGTAAATCCTTCGTCAGTATTTGCGGCAAGATAAACTTTGTAATTATTAAGATTCAGATGATGGGAAATCAGTTTGCGGATGGTTATATCGTCATCAATTACCAGGATCGACTTTTTATCATTAAAACTCATTTGACGTATAACCTGTTCGTTAATTTTGAATTTACTTTCTTTAGACAGCAGCTTTTTATCAGCATTCCAACATTCCAAAACTTACGGATGAGAATTAAAGTATGTCTGTTGGGAGGATTTTAATCTAGGAATACAGTTTCAGCTTTCAATGCCATATTTTTCCATTAAGCGATAAATAGTGGCTCTCCCAAGTTGAAGTTTTCTTGCTGCTTCAACTATGTTGCCGCCGGTTACTTTCAGTGCGTGCCTGATCGATTTTTCTTTTATTTTTTCAAATGGAATAATATTATCGTCTGAAAACATAACGCTTTGCTGATCCACAACTGCGGAAGTATCAGCAGCACGTATATGCTGAGGTAAATCGTCCACATCAAGTTGATCTTTATCCGAGATAATCATGCAGCGTTCTATTGTATTTTCCATCTCTCTCACATTTCCCGGCCAGTCATATTCGTAAATAAGTTTCAAGGCTTTCTTGGTAAAGCCTTTAACGTTTCTCTGAAGTTTTTTATTAAATTCATCAACAAAGAATTCAGTAAGTACAAGAATATCTGCTCTTCTCTGCCTTATTGGTGGAATGAATATAGGAAATGAGTTTAATCTGTAAAACAAATCTTCACGAAACTGTTTTTGTTCAACGGCATGTTTTAAATCTCTGTTCGTAGCTGAAATTATCCGGACATTAGTTCTTATTAATTCCGTACCACCAACACGTTCGAATTCTCTTTGCTGGATCACTCTTAAAAGTTTTGCCTGCAGCATCATCTCAAGTTCGCCGACTTCATCGAGAAATATTGTACCGTCCTTTGCATACTCAAACTTTCCGAGTTTTCTTTGATGAGCTCCGGTGAATGATCCTTTTTCATGTCCAAACAATTCACTTTCAAGCAGTTCTCTTGGAATGGATGCACAGTTGACAACAACAAATGGTTTATCTTTTCGTCTTCCGTTATAATGTATCGCCCTGGCAATGAGTTCTTTTCCTGTTCCGCTTTCACCATAAATCAGAACTGTGATGTCATTATCGAGAACTTTTGAAACAAGTTTGAATACATCCTGCATTTTTCCATCAGCGGAAATAATATTATCAAAGCTGTATTCTTTTTTAACATTCTCTTTAAGATTCTGAAGTTCTTTTACAAGATCATAATTACGAATTGCATTTTTAACTGCTAACTCAAGTTTTTGCTGATCAATTGGTTTAGCAAAATAATCGAATGCTCCATACTTTATCGAGTCAACAGCAACATCAATTCTTCCCTGTGCAGAGAGCATTATGATCGGCAGATGTTCATCAATTTGTTTTATTCTTCTTAATGTTTCAATACCATCTAAACCCGGTAACATTATATCAAGTAAAATCAAATCAGGTTTGGAGCTCATCTTCTTAAACATTGATTCACTGTTCGGGAAAACTTCAACTTCATAACCCCATTTATCTTTTACCCAGAAGGATAAAAGCTTAGATATGGATTGTTCATCATCAACTATGAATATGAGTTTATTCAAAATTTACCTCATTTTTCTCAATTTTACTTCTTTTGGGCAATTTTACCAAAAAAGTGGTTCCACTTCCGGCTTCACTTTGAACTGTTATTAAACCTTTATGTAAATCGATTATTTGTTTTACAAAAACCAAGCCAACACCTGTGCTCGGGATATCACTGACTCCTCTGCTAACTTTGAAAAATCGTTGAAAAATATATGGTTGATCGACCTCAGGAATACCAATTCCAGTATCGCTAATGATAATTTCAACTTCTCTGACAAAATTATTTACAATGATTTTCACTCTTCCAAGCTCATCAGTAAATCTAACAGCATTATTTATGAGTGCAGTAACTACCTGAGAGAGACTATCTTTATCAGCTTCAATAAATACTTCTTCTTCAGGATGCTCAAAATTAATTTTGATATTTTTATAAGAAGCTAATTCTGAATTTGCATTTATTGCATCCTGAATTAACCTCTGAAGACCAAAATTCGTTTTATTAATTATAACTAATTCTTTATCCTGATCAGAAGCATCTAAAAAGTAGTTGATTAATTTTGCTAACCTTTTGCCCTCACTCATTATCACTTTCATAAACTCTTCTTTCATGGATTCAGCTAAATCCGGATCAGATACTATAGTTTCTGAGAAACCAATTATTGAAGCCAGAGTTGTTCGGAATTCATGAGATATGCCAGATATGAAATCATACTTCAGACGATTGAGTTCTTCAACGACTGATTTCTGCGGAGAAGTCCTTGCTCTTTCGATTTTTAATAATCTATTCACTTCAGTTAATTTCGGTTTTAGCTTCTGCAACTCTGTTTCATATCTTTGCTTATCACTTAAGTCTCTGCCTACTGCTAACAAACCTAAAATTTTATTATTGCTAAAAATTGTATTACAGCTTATTTCAAATGGAAAAGACTGCCCGTATTTTGTTATAAGACTTGCATTAAATTTTAATGGCTTTTTATCACTTAATACTTTGTTCAATGAAAGATTAATAGATGGTGAATCTTTCACATTGATAAAATCCAAAAAATATTTTCCTTTCAATTCATCAGGCTGGTAATCGAGATAACTTTTCACAGCATCATTTGTGAGAATGAATTTTCCTGAACTATCAAGAATGAAAATCAAATCCGGTGAAGTATTAACCAGCAGCTTGAACTTGTTTTCCCATTCATCCAATGTTTTATTATCCTGTTGCGAATCATATTTATTCTCCGTACGATTTTGATTAAAATCGGGTCGTTGCTCAATGAAAATTTTTAGCTGATGGCTGAGAATAGAAAGCACCGGTAATATCCGGTTTTTAGTTTCTTCTTTAAACTCATCAGGATAGTCCGAGAAGAGCAGAATATAGATGAAGAGATTCCTTTCAGAAAAGAAAATCAGATCCTTAATAAAAAATGAAGCCGCAAATCTCTCTTTTAGAAATTCAGGAACTGAAGGAAGTTCACTAAATTTTTCCGTATCAAATCCGCCGGCTTTAAACAATTTGAAGATCAAATCATTTAGCTTTGTAAAATCTGTATCTCGTCCACCCCAAATATTTAGTACTTCGTAACCATGATCATTAAGCTGCAACAGATATCCCTGTCTGCTATAGCTTATCTTGGAAATAATGTGGAGTGTATTTTCTATTAAAGAATGTATTGGCATATTTTAATTGCTCAAAGATATGCAGAATTAAATAAAAAAGTTAAATTCGGGATTAAATTTGGATTAAAATCCCGGAAAGAAATTTGGTCAGTCTGAAATAATTATTCTATTGTTTTTCAATGTTTTCACTTTCGAGTAATTCATAGTACTTCCGAATAAGATCCTCATAATCTCTGGAAAAACCTTCCTTGACGGCTTTATTCAATTCATCTTTTATTTTATTCTGAGCATTTGGTGAAGACAGATTCAGTTCAGGCGGAAGATCTCGATTGGCTGTTTCACCTGATCTGGATTCTCTTTCCTTTTCATAATCCCGTTCATTTATTGACTTCTGTGCATCCAGTAGTTTACTTAATATATTTTCCTGTTTTTGCAGAAGTTCGTCATCCAGCTTTTGACCCTGCATATCAGTTATAACTTCCTGCATCTTTTTCGAAATTTCCTCAAGATCTGCCGGAAGTTTTTGTGACTGCCCTGATACCTTCGACTCTTTGTCAAGCTGTTCAAGCGATTTTTGAATTAACTGCTGTTGCTGAGTAAGCCTTTGCATTTCCATTTGCTGCTGCGGAGTCAATCCACCCTGCTGCATACGTTGAAGCATTTGTGTAAGATTATTCAGGTTCATCTGTTGACCAGACATTTGCTGTAATTGCTGCATTAGCGACATCATTCCTCCCTGACCATTTCCTCCCTGCATCATAGATTCCATCGAACTTTTCATCATCATTGCAGCTTCATTCAAGGACTTCATTGCTTCACCCTGTTGATTCGAAGCCAGCATCCCGTTTCTGTTTTTCATTGATTGTACAGAATTTTCCATTTGCTTTTTAGCATCACCAAGTGACTTACCCATTTCAGGACTGATGGCAAAAGTTTTCTGAGAAAGTTCAGACATTTGCTGCATAATGTTATTCAGATTATCCGAAAGACTTTTTTCTTCTTTTGCTAAATCGTCCAACTTAGATGAATTTGGATCTAAATTATCCGCGTCACGTTTCAGTTCCTCCTGTTTTTTTGATAATGAAAGAATATTATCAAGGATTTTCATCATATCTGTAAAAGTCTGCATCTGGTTTTGCTGCTGCATCGAGTCTTTCATCTGCTGCATCATTTGTTTCATCTGTTTCATATTCTTAGAAATATTTTGTTGATTCTGTTTTGCTTTTTGTTTTTTATTCTGTTGAATATCCTGTGAAGCCTGATCTGATAACTGCTGGTTCTGCTGCTGATCAAACTCCTGCATCATTTTTTCCATTTCTTCCTTAGGCATATCGGGAATCTCACTCATCTTATTTTCAAGATCCTGCATTTCTTTTTTAAGTTTCTCAAGCTCTTTGGTTATTTCATCCTGCTTCTTGCTGAGGTTTTCATTTTCTTTTTGATTTGAAGGATCACTTTGTTCAGTCTGTTCAGAAAGATTTTCCTGTTTCTCGGTCATTTCCTCAGTGCGTTTAAGCAATTCATCCATTTTTTGTTCAACCTGAATTCGCTTAAGTAAATTAAGTGTTCTTTCGATACTTTTTTTGAATCTTTCTTCATCCATCTGCATATTCTGCATCTGCTCCTGAGTCATATTCCTGTTCATATCTTTCAAAACATTTTGAAGATTCTCCATTGCCTTTTTCATTTCTTCACTTGTCATTTCATCCATCAGTTTTTGCAGTTCCATATACTTTTCCATCGTTTCTTTTGAAAGCAGATTATTTTCCTGAAGGTTCTGCTTCATATCACCAAGCTGATCGTTAACTTCATCTACCTTGTTTTGCAGTTCCTGAAATTTCTCAACTGCTTCCTCGATTTTTTGTTTTTCTTCCCAAGTTAATTTTGGATCATCTTTTTTTAATTCTTTATCAATTTCATCGAGAGTTTTTTTCAAATCTTCAGCATCCTTTAGAACCTGTTCAAGATCGGTTTCGCTTTGCTGCTGAACCTGATCCGCTTCTGTAAGAATTTCATCCAGCGAAGGAACACGAACCGTTAATGTCTGAGTTCTTGCAGACTTTGGACCGTTAATATTATCATTATCAAAAATTTCCAGATAAAAAGTAACAACATCATTCACAGCGAGATACATTTGCGTCAGGTTCCAGATGTAGCTGATATCTGTTTCAAGCTTGGAGTGATCAACAGGAATTTCTATAGTACTGAAATCAACTTGAGGCGATTCGTATTTCGAGGCAGATAATCTGTAATTCAATAATAATTTTGAAAAACCATAATCATCTGAAACTTTTGTAACAAGCGGAAGTCTGTTATCAGTTGACAGGTTTGTGTTTTGATTTGGCGAAATCAATTCAATCACGGGGAAAGCATCGTAAAGAGCTTTAACCTGATAAGTTATTGGAGAAAGATTACTGTTACCATTTTCATCAAGAAGCTTTATCTGATAATTGTTGTCCTTCTTCACAATAAAATTTCCTGCTACTACATCGTCATTAACATTCAAATTAATGATTGATGAATCGCTAAACTCAAGTTTAGCTTTGTTTAGTTTTTTTGTTGAAGTAATTTTAAAATCAACTTTGCTTCCAACAAGAGCCTGAACATTTCCATTATCCTTCTGAGCAACTTTAGGAATTTTAGAATATCCGGGCGAAATAATTTCAAGTTCAAGTGTCTTTACGATTGGTCTGTCAATCACCACTATTTCAAACAATTCACTTTCCACACCTTCAGCTTCAGCAAAATATTTAAATGAACTCTTCACAGAATTAATTGTAAATAGATAAATACCTGAAGAATCCGGTAACAACTTCTGTTTAAGAAAATCAGCTTCTTCCTCGTTACGAATCGAAAGTTGAAGTGATTGTGGTTTCGAACCTTTAACTCTAACTGCAATATCTAATCTATCACCTTTTGTTATTTCTTTATTGCCCGGATTAATTTCAAATACAAATTTGGGCGGAGGTATAAATTCTTTGTTGAAATTTAACAACCTGAACGACGCTGCGTTTAAACCGGGGACAAACAGAATCATTACCAAACAGAAAATGCTAATTGCAGCAAAGTAAGGCAGAACCTTTTTTGCTTTTTCAAAATTAATTATCGACTGGAAATTTAAATTTTTAACCCGTTCGTAAACATTCCTGAATGCAGCATCAATAAGATTCGGTGAATAAAGATTCCCCTTTGTGTTTTCAGAAACAAGCTGCATTGAATTCAAAAGTTCGTCTTTCACTTCCGGGAATTTTATCCCGACTCTCTGCGCCGCATTGAAATAGTTTTCTTTCCTGATAGTTCCGATATACTTTATAAATGGTTTTATCAAAAAGTAAAAGAGTAACCCGATTGCAGCCAATACAAAAAGTATGAAGAGAATTGTCCGTACCGGCGAATTGAAATTTGCAATCAATTCAAGAAAAGCATAAAAAGTAAAATTAATCAGAACAGCAGCAACGAAAGCCTGGATTCCAAAAAGAAGAAACTGCAAATAGTCCTTCCTGATAAAACCTTCAAGCTTCTTCAGTATTTCCTGATAATATTTTGAATCGCTTCCCATTTTTATTGTGATAATGCAAATACAACAATGTTGGTTCCGAATCTCAATGCTTCTTCTCTTTTTTCGGGTGAATCGTTATGGACTTCTGCATCAGCCCAGCCGTCACTCGGATTTGATTCATAAGTATAGTAAACAGCGAGCCTGTTGTTAACAAAAATACCAAAACCCTGCGGATTTTTTTTATCATGTTCGTGTGTTTTTGGCGGACCGTTTTCAAATTTGTAAAATGAATGATAAAGCCCGTAACTAAAAGGAAGTTCAACAAAGTCATTCTGAGGAAAAACTTTTTTCATTTCACGACGTACCGCGTTATCAAGTCCGTAGTCATCATCAATATAGAGAAAGCCGCCATTCTCAAGATAAGTTCTTAACCTGTAAACCTCATCTTTTGAGAAAACAACATTGCCGTGTCCGGTCATAAATAAAAACGGATAAGAAAATATTTCATCCGAAGATATATCAACAAACTGGTAGCGAGCATCAACTTTAATATTTGTATTCTGCTGAATGAAATTTAGAAGATTAACTTCTCCGGAAGGATCGTTATACCAATCGCCTCCCCCTTGATATTTTACCCTTGCGATTTGGAAACCATCTTTGGTTTGAGATTGGAGGGATATAAAATTAAATGTTAAAATTAATATTATTAATAAATTTTTCATTTGACTAATACTTGCAATTCTATTCGATGCAAATATAGTTTGTTATAGATATAAATACAGCCATTTTTGAAGTACCAAAAATAAAAAAGGGCAGCACTTTTTCAATACTGCCCTTGATTTAATTAATCTGACAATTACTATTTAAGCATCAACATCTTCTTTGTTTCTGTAAATTGTCCTGCCCTCAATTGATAAAAATAAATTCCAGTTGCCATATCAGGACTGTCCCGCAAAGCGGGATGACCTACCGAAAACTCAACTTCATAAATTCCAACCTGCTTTTCTTCATTGACTAGTGTTGCAACTTCATTCCCCAAAACATCATAAACCTTCAATGTCACCAGCATATTGTCATTCCGGGCTTGACCCGGAATCTCAAATCGTATTACCGTGTTCGGATTAAACGGATTAGGGTAGTTCTGAAATAACACAAACTTTTTCGGAGTAAAATCAACTTCCACTTCTATTTCATTTGAGCCTGCCTGTCCGATAGGCAGGTATTCAAAACTTCCATCAAAATCAATTTGCTTGAGTCTGTATTTGTAAATTCCGGTTGTAATTTTCTCATCAATGAAAGAATATGATTTTGGTTCAGTAGTAGTTCCAAATCCCGGGACAAAGCCAATTGTCTCCCATTCTGCCTCCTGACTTCTAACTTCTAACTTCTTGCGATTAATCTCAAACCCCGAGTTATTCGTTTCCGTTGCGGTTGTCCAATTTAATTCTAATTTGCTTTCAAGAAACTCTGCAGTGAATGAAATCAGTTCAACTGGAATACCCCCATTAATTGAATAAAGAATTAATTCATAACTACCTGCTATCCAAAGTTCATCTGTTTCGCAATGTGCAATTGATTTTAATCCATTGTAGAAATCAACTTCATTTAAACTCCAATTATTACCACCATTCGTGCTATACCAAATATCTCCTCCTGAACCGACTGCCCAGCCATAATTTGTATTTTTGAAGAAAATGTCATTGAAATTATAACTCTGACTTTGAATTTGAAGTTGTTCAGTCCAATTAGTTCCTCCATCTGTAGTTTTAAAAATGCTAGCTGCACCACCACTCGCGCCATCAGCTAACCACCCAATCGACTCATTTAAAAAGTAAACAGAATTAAAAAATTGTACACCAGGAACAGTTAAAGGTTGCCAACTTAAACCTCCATCTGTGGTTTTAATGATAGTACTATAAGAACCAGCGGCCCAACCATAATTTTCATCCAGGAAAAAAATTGTATGGAGCCAACCAGTAGTTCCAGTATTAAGCTGAAACCAATTTTGACCTCCGTTTATAGTCTTTAACATTATGCCAGTATTTCCTGCAACCCAACCTGTGTCAGCATTGATAAAATAAATTGATCTAAGTGGGATTGATACACCACTATTTTGCAGTGTCCAATTATTTCCACCATCACTTGAATGATATATAACACCATAATGACCAGAAGTCCATGCGTTTTGTGAATCAGGGAAAGTTACTGAATAAAGATGCCAGGAAGATGGGATGTAAGCTGATAACTCCCAATTTTGTCCGCCATTTGTTGTGTGAATTATTTTACCACCTAGACTCACAGCTATTCCACAATATCGATTTGCAAAATCAACAGAGTTAAGATGATAATGATCTCCATCAGATATTCTTATCCAATCCTGCCCGGCATTTGTAGTTTTTAAAATTGATCCAGCTCCTCCAACTGTCCAACCATAATTTTGTCCTATAAGAGAAATCGAAGCAACATCCGCATCTTGTAGAACATTACTCCAACTGGTACCAGCATTTGTAGTTTTTAAAATATCTACACCAACAGTATAACCAGTCTGAGAATCGACAAATTTAATATCATAATAACGCTTTCCCGTAAAATTATTATTCCAAGTAATACCGCTGTTTGTTGTTTTCCAAATATACCCCTCATCCCCTGATATCAAGCCGTCTGTACCAGCTGCGAATCCAATTGACGAATTTGTGAAAAAGATTGTCTGAAGATCTGGAATGTTTGATTGGGGATACCCTTCCCAATATAGTCCACCATTAGTGGTTCTCAAAATAATAGTAGGGTTAACAAATAGATCACTTGCAATTGCCCAACCTGTTTGCTCACTTAAGAAAAATAATGAACGTATGTCATAATCTGAATTCCAAAATTGTTGAGACCAGTTTAATCCGCCGTCCGTAGTTTTATAAATGCTTTCGTAACCAGCTACCCATCCAATAGTACTATTTATAAAAAACATGTCCCAGTAGGAACCGTCTTCTAAATCAGAAATAATAAACCAAGAATCTCCTGTGTCAGTTGTTTTCAAAATTTTACCATAAAAATCCAATATCCAACCTGTATTTTCGTTGATAAATTCGACGTCTTTTAAATAAGAAAAATATCCAACATCCTTTCTGACCCAAGTATTACCCGAATCTGTAGTCTTTAAAACAATTGATTCATCACCCACAGCAAATCCAGTTGTTTCATTAACAAACTTTACGGATACCAACCCATTACCTGGAGGAATAGGATGTTGCCATTCCCACTGTGCAGATATAGTAATCGAAAAAATAAAAACCAGTAGAGATATTTTAACGCTACGCATAATTTTACCTCATATAAAATTAAACTTATAATTCTTACCTAAGCAAAATCATTTTCTTCGTTTGAACAAAACCACCTGCTTGCAGTTTGTATAAATACATTCCCGACGCAAGTGATGAAGCATCAAACTCAACTTCATAAACTCCGGCTTGTTTCTCTTCGTTAACTAGTGTTGCAACTTCATTCCCAAGAATATCATAAATTTTTAGTGTCACTAGTACATTGTCATTCCGGGCTTGACCCGGAATCTCAAATCGTATTACCGTGTTCGGATTAAACGGATTAGGGTAGTTCTGATATAACACAAATTCCTTTGGAGTAAAATCAACTTCCACTTCTATTTCATTTGAGCCTGCCTGTCCGATAGGCAGGTATTCAAAACTTCCATCAAAATCTATTTGCTTGAGTCTGTATTTGTAAATTCCGTTTGTAACATTTTCATCAATGAATGAATAAGACTTTGGTTCAGTCGTAGTTCCAAATCCAGGTACAAATCCTATCATTTCCCATTCTAACTCCTGACTTCTAGCTTCTAACTTCTTGCGATTAATCTCAAACCCTGAGTTATTCGTTTCCGTTGCGGTTGACCAGTCAAGTGTAACATTATTGTCAAGTGACGTTGCGTTGAAAGAAATCAATTCAGCTGGCATTTCCATATTAAAATCAATCATCATTTTTAATCCGATAAATACATATGGATTCGGAACCACAAAACTTCCGGAGTCAGCAATGGGGACATTAATTACAACACCTCCTGCTAAATCTAATAATACTCCTGACATCTCTTCAGGCAATATCCAGCTTATTTCGATAAAGTTATTTAGATCAGGCTGATATGCAATTCTGTATTCAATAGTTTCTGAAATAAAGATATTTCCAAATCGATAATCTTTATAAGAACTAAGGGTTCCCGCAAAATTATTTTCCGGAAGAATTAATTTAGATTCAAATGCACCTGGTGGCGGGAAGGGAGGCAAATCTGCTTCGCCAAGATGTTGGTCAATCCCGTCTGTTGCAGTCGGATCAATACCAAATAAATGGGTCCGATACTGGCTTCCACTATAAACAATGATCGTTCCTTCTGACAATGGATCAGCAAGTTGATTCGTTACATATAATTCAGCAGGTGAACCTGATGCGTTGTGAAAAAATTCAATCGTCCCGGTTTGAACTCCCGGAGAATTATTTAATGTTACGTAAAATATTTTTATCGTGCCAGGAGAAATATATATTGGTAAAGAATTTGGTGTAACTGTATAATTGTTATTTGATGAAACTATCCCGTTGATGATTAACGAATCTGAAGTTCCCAGATTTTTTATTATTACTTGTTTAGTCATCGGGTGCGAACTAAAATATAAACCCAGCGGATCCATATGAAACTGAGCATAATTGTAAACCGATGAGACGTTCAGAAACGCAGGGGATCCGGGTGCATTATGAATTATTTCAATTATACCTTGCTGTAATGTATCGGCAGAAGTGTAAGTAACATAGAACTGCTGCTGTGAAAGAGGTTCAATTGCAATCGGAAATGAATTTGGGTAAACACTAAAATAGTTGTTATTGGATGAGATATAATTAATATAAAGTGTGTTTTCTCCTCCTGCATTAAAAATAGTAAAAGGCAGACTATTTGCTACTCCAATAGTATCTTGTATAAATAGCAATGAAGTTGTGGACATTGAAAAAAATGGTCCTGGTGGAATTCCAGCAGGAGCGGAAACAGTCAGGGAGGCAGGTGATCCACAGCCATTGTGTGTAAACTGAATTGTGCCTTCTTCAGCAATTACATCTGACGTATTTGTGATAAGGAAAACCTGTGAATCCTGTGGGGCAAGGTAAATCGGAAGTGAATTTGGAGCGATTGTAAAATGGCTGTTTGAGGAGACGATATTTGTTATACTTAAAGTATCTTCCAAGCCTATATTAGTTACTGTAACTGGTAGAGTAGTATCATTTCCAACTATCATCTGAGGAAAAATTAAATTCTGAGTAGAAATACCAAAGATAGGATCACTAGGAAAACCGCCTATACAATTATATTGCATTTTTATTATTGCTTTCGTACCGAAAGCAGTATAGCTTCCCGGTATTGTTGCAACTCCTTGCCCGGTAAGCGGACCCAGATTTAATAGTGTACCCGTTATATTGTCAACAATCCTCATAATGGCACCTGGGGGAATATTATAAGTAATATTTAAAGGTTGACCCGGTGTTGCGACTTGCCACCATAAAGTATGTTGAATCATTCCAGTAAACGGATATGCTGGTGGATTTCCCGGAGCTCTGTAATCTTTCATAGATGATATGTATGGACATCCATAGGGAGCCAAATCAAAACAAGCAAACAAACACCCGCAAGGCGGAATAGGGGGGAGATCAGACTCTCCAAGTTGTGGGTCAATACAATTTGTTGCAGTTAAATCCAATCCAATCGCAAGTGGTATGTTATCTGTACCATCTGAAACTATTAATGGAATATCTACATCCACCTGTCCACTAATTCTTACTATTAATAGTATTGTAAAAGAAAAAGTGATAAATATTTTTTTCATTTTTCCCTCCTGATTAAATTACTTTGTCAAAATCATTTTCTTTGTCTGAATGAATGAACCCGCCTGAAGTTTATACAAATACATTCCCGACGCAAGTGATGATGCATCAAACTCAACTTCATAAACTCCAGACTGCTTTTCTTCGTTAACAAGTGTTACGATTTCATTCCCAAGAATATCATAAATTTTTAGTGTCACTAGTACATTGTCATTCCGGGCTTGACCCGGAATCTCAAATCGTATTACCGTGTTCGGATTAAAAGGATTAGGGTAGTTCTGAAATAACACAAATTCCTTTGGAGTAAAATCAACTTCCACTTCTATTTCGTTTGAGCCTGCCTGTCCGATAGGCAGGTATTCAAAAATTCCATCAAAATCAATTTGCTTGAGGTGGTATTTGTAAGTTCCAGTTGTTACATTTTCATCAGTGAATGAATAAGCCTTTGGTTCAGTAGTAGTTCCAAATCCCGGGACAAAACCAATCGCTTCCCACTCGTTGTCATTCTGAGCGAAGCGAAGAATCTCAAAACCAGAGTTGTTCGTTTCCGTTGCGGTTGTCCAATTAAGCTGAACTTTCGTATTGACAAAAGAATAATTGAATGATATCAATTCGATTGGATTATATTCATTATAATGGATTATTAAATTGAGTTTGCTGAATACAAGTGGGTTAACAACAACATAACTTCCGGAATCTGCAATTGCAACATTTATAAAGGATCCGTTAATTATGTCACGTAAAAAACCTGTCACTCCTGGTGGCAAAAACCAAAATATTTCTATACCATAACTATTATATGGCTGGTAGGAGAATTTGTAATCTACTTGACCACTAAATAAATTATTCCCATATCTGTAATCTTTCACTGTGTTATATTCCCAAAAATAATTTTCAGGGAGAATAAATCTTGCATCAATACCACCTGCTGGAGGTAATGGCGGAATCTCAAATTCTTCAAGTATTTCATCCAAACCATCGGTTGCAATTGTGTCTAAGCCAAATGATAACGGCAGAGTAACCGGACCACTTTTAATCTCAAGCATTCCTTCAGTCAGCGGTGTTAAAGGCTGATTCGAAACGAACATCGAAATGGGTGAACCAGAGAAATTATGAAAAAACTCGATATTTCCTAATTGGAATCCTGATGCATAATTAAAAGTTATATCAAACCACTTTTCTGATAATGGTAAAACGATAATGGGAAAATTGGTCGGTGATACATAATAGTTGCTATTTGAAGAGATTATGTTACTGATAACCAATGTATCTGTTGAACTATGATTTAATATTTTGGCAGGTTTAGTATAAAATGTTCCGGTAAATTGTAACGACGAGGGGTGAATAAAAATTTGTGAACTATCCGCAATTGGCATTGCCCCGAGTTTTGCAATTATAAATATAACTGATAGATTAAATAATAATTTTTTCATTTTTCCCTCCAAATAAAAAATCTTGTAGTTAACCGAAGAGCCCTGTTGGGTGTTGTGGTTTTTTTTCTCCCTAGGAAGTTGTAGTCTAAGCGAAGTATAGGAAGAAATTCAGAAACAATTTTTATTCTCATTCATCGGATCATTTTTATTCACCGGAAACATCGATCAGAACTTTTCCTTTTTTATTACCTTAAATTTAATCTATTAAAATTGAGAAGCAAGTTGTCATTTTGCTAAGTTTACTTGTCAACTACGAAGTATTAGTATTCCATAATTGAATTTTTACAGACATTTTAATTAAAAAGCATAGTTGCTTATCACATTGTACTTAGGCTTTAATTGTGCTTTAACATTATATACTACTCATAAAAAAGGCGATCCGAAGACCGCCTGAACTTGAACCGGTTAGTCGCTTAAAATTATTTGAGCAGAAGCATCTTTTTTACGGAAACAAATTTATCTGTTCTTAATTCATATATATACATTCCTGTTGCCACTCCACTTGCATTCCAGTTGTACTGATATTTTCCGGCTTGCAGTGATGTGTTTACAAGTTCTGCTACCTTTTCTCCCAATGCATTGTAGATACTGAGTTTTACATTTGCCATCTCCGGCAACGAGAACTCGATCATAGTGCTTGGGTTGAATGGATTCGGATAGTTCTGTTCAAGTGAATATACTGTCGGTAACAGTTCTCCCGATACCATCAGTTTCTCTATCGTTGTTTCACTGATTTCTATTGATTCTCCATCCTTCAGATTTTCATTCAGCTTCTTGCCGCTCTCATCCATCAACCTGATATCCATTCCTTCTACTCTTACTGTTAATGGATATACTACTCCGCTCATCTCAATCGTCTTCACTGAGCTGCTCAGGTCTTCGGCTATTCTTCCACTCGTGTATCTGAAGTCATACATTCCTGCTGGTGGTGCTGGTGGTAATTCATACTGACTTAAGTCAACCTGTCCATTTACTGCATACAGTGTGTAGCTCACTCCTGCTGCATCTGTCAGTATTATTCTTCCCCAACTATCAGGGAAGTATTCTACTGGTTTGCTGTCTTTAGCAAACGATTCTGGTATGATTATCTGTCCTGCGCCTGTCAACTTTATCCAGTAACCAAATCCCGGATCAAGTGTCGTTGCTACAGAATATCCACCTGAATATTTGTAGATCGGACCACTCTGTAGTCCTGGTGGATTTGTTGATACGTTCGCTGCTGTTACAATCAATTCATATCCACCGATCATATTCCAACCGATAGCTCCTGTTAATGGTGTGTGTGCAACTACTTGCAATCCGCCTGCTGGCCATTCATCTCCTGTATTATAAGTCTGAGCTCCGTTATTTTTCATCCAGTATCCTACTCCAGGTGTTGCTGTGGTTACTGTTTGATAACCAGCATTATATTTATAAACATCTCCAACTCTGCCTGGCCACCAATTTGCTACTCCCATTCCATCAGGATTTGTTCCTGGTACTGATACCATATTCCAGCCATCAGATACATTAACAGATAATTGAAATGTTGATGATGTACTAACATTACCTCTGATTATCATACCATCAGTTCCCACTGCCCAAACTTTCGTACCTGCAAAACGAATATCTCTAATTGATTGGGAGGTACCA